>JAPLKA010000001.1 GCA_026388315.1 Pseudomonadota bacterium
CCTGCATGAGACCGTACAGGGGCGGATCGACGGAAATATTGATCCTGGGATTCTTCGTCGGCATAAACAAACCTCCTTTGTAAAAAAAATGTGTAACACTTCTGTTACGCAAAAGCAATTTTTCATCATCTGATGCGGGCGATCACCCGCTGGAGTGCGGCCTGGGTGAATGCCGATCGCGTCGTGCGCAATTCCTTGGCCACGCGATCCACGGCGTGAATCAGGTCTTCATCCAGAGTCAGTTGCACGGTTTTCATTTCTATCACCATGGTTGTTATATTGATTTCGATAACTGTGATACCAAGCTCTCAGAAGGTGTCAACCCTTTATCGTCCCTTTGTCGTTGGCCTATCTACCTCCTCCTGCGGTAACATTTATTTTTGGGTCATCCGGCTCATGCGTACTTTTGAGTTGATAATCTGTTGAATTGAGCCTTGACTGTCTATACGAAAGGTTATCCATTATTTATTGCTATACGTAACAAAACGATGATTGACAGTTTATAGGCAAAAGGTCATCATCTATCTGTTATTCTTATTGAATTAATTAATAAGGAGGCAGAGATGACCAGCAGTAGTTTAGATTTGCATCAGACGAGTATTTCTTCGAGAAGGTTTGTAGTTTCCTCCATTGACTCATTCGAGAGTGCCAGGACAATTTCTTTTCCATCGGTTGATCTCCGTTTTGAATCATCCTCTAAAAGCAGTATAGAAGCGCTTCATAAACTTCTGAAACGCCTTGCAGGAATAGAGCTGCCGGGAAAGGAACATGTTGAGGCCTATCTTCGCTATGTATGCCGTCGCAACCGGCGGCCAAATACATTGCGCGGTCTCTGGAACGGCATTGTTCTTTTTCTTGGCATGATAAAGGACAACGGCAAGACATGCATTGAAGAAATCACAAGAAGGGATGTGGAGGGTTTTATTGAGCATGAGCAGGATCGAGGCATAAAGATTACGACGATCAAGACGAAACTTGCTTGTGTTCGCGCCTTTCTCAGCTATTTGGTGGAAGAGGGGATTATTTTACCAGATGTTCTTGGTAGAAGGATACGGTTGCAGTTACCGGATCGGCTACCCCGGGCCATGGATCCTGACGATTTACGGAAGTTGCTTTCCATCATTGATCACCCGCGGGATCGGGCCATGGTTCTGGTATTGCTGAGAACAGGGATGCGGATTGGGGAGCTACTCGATACAAAGGTTATGGATGTAAACCTCAAGGAGCGCAGAATTGAGATTTATGAGGCGGAGAAAACACGTTTGGGAAGAGTGGTTTATCTCAGTGAGGATGCTGCCGCTGCTTTGCGTGACTGGTTTGAGCTGAGAGATGGGCGGAATGAGTTCCTCCTCTATTGCCGGGGTAGATCAGGCAGTATGCATTACAGCACTGCTCGGGGGAAATTTGCAGGGTATCTTGTAAAAGCCGGCCTTACCCATAAGGGATATACGGTCCACACCCTTCGCCATACATTTGCCACTGAGCTTCTTAATGCCGGCATGCGCCTGGAGTGTCTCCAGGTGTTGCTTGGGCATCAGTGTATAGAAGAGACGCGACGCTATGCCCGTCTCACTGATAAAACCCGTGAGGAAGAATATTTTAAAGCCATGTCCAGGATTGAAAGGGGGAAGAGCAATGACTTTAACCAATGCGATTATCAATTGGAGACGATTCTTAAAGAGGCGGAACTGCTCGCCCAACGCGATTAAAAATTATTTGAATGCCATGAAGAGTTTCGTCGTTTGGCTGGATGTTCCTTTAGAAA
>JAPLKA010000002.1 GCA_026388315.1 Pseudomonadota bacterium
ATGGAAAAGCCTTCGTCGCGGTAGGCCTGTTCCAGCGCATCCAAGGCTTCCTGCACAGTGCCGAAATCTCTGCCCGTTCCGGTAAAGGGCGCCAGGATCAAATCAAGGTTTTCAGCGGCCAGAAGCGTAGAGAGCTTTGAATTTTCATGTTTTTGATTCTGGTTCATTTTCGTGCCCGTTTTTTTAAAAAAATATGGGCCAGGCGTATAGAAGTTAACTGATGATGCTGATTAACTTTTCACTTATGGCGACAATGTTAACCCCAAATGCTCAGTTAGGGGAGCTATTTTATTGTTTCTCCGCCCGTTGCTCCAATCCGGGCAGACCTCTCCCTTATATCTACACTGTTCCAAGGATTTTCTCTCCCCGGAACAGATTGAAAGCCATTTGCCGGAAGAGCACATCAATGGCATTCTTAATGAGCCCGGTAAAGCGGGCGCGAAAAGCATTGTTGTACAGGTGGCTTAACCCGAAGTACTGTTCCACGATGTAGCGCTTTTTCGATATTTGTTTGTTCCGCTCTTTCTCATAATCGGTTAATTTCGTTGACTTTGTGTCTTTTCCCATGATGCCGTCGGCAATGTGGTTCAGGTGGAGAAAGCCGCTATTGGGCTTCCCATAATAGCCTTTATCAGCGTAAACCTTCTTAATCGGCTCCTCCGTATGGCAACTGGCAGCAACACAGTAGGGAAGATAAATGCTGTCATTCACTGAGGAAGGGGTAAGTTCCGTGGCCAGAACAAAGCCATAATTGGTGTCTACCGAGGCATGCTCCTTCAATCCATAATGGTGTTTTTCATTTTTTGTCACCCAATCGGATTCAAAATCACGAGAGAATTTAAGGGTATTCCCGTTCTTGTCGATCTTCCCCTCCGGGGTCTCTCTCTTCTCGCGTTGCTCCTGGATCTCCTTATTGCTGATAGGGTGACTGGCGGACTTAACCAGGCGGGCATCAACGGCAACTCCTTCGTTAATGCTTAAGCCTTTCCGGGAAAACTGCTGAAGGACTAAATTATTGATCATGTTCATAGACTCTTTGGAGAGACGACCCCGAAAGCGGGAAAAGGTGGAATGATCAGGGGAAGGCCGGTTAAAGGAGATACCGAGGAAAGTCTTAAATGAAATCCGGTCGTTGATCTGATTTTCCAGCTCCGGATCGGAATGAATCTGGAACCACTTCTGCAAGAGCAAGGCTTTCATGAGCATCAGTGGAGGATAGGCATCGGCGCCTTCGACAGTCATTCCCACGGTATAGTGCTTCAGCAGGACGGCCTCGATTTCTGACCAGTCTATAATATTATTGATCTTTTCCATCATCTTAAGCGAACGGTTATGTTCCATAGAGGTCATGAGGTCCACTTCGGCGAAGGTCATGTCCCGGTTCATTCTTTTGTATCCCATATTCCCTCCCAAGAGCAATTTGATGGTGGAAATATGGCAGAAATATCGTTATTTGTCAAGGAATATCGTATATTTATTGAAATATTTCTCATATTTTTTACTTAACATTTTGCCCGATCGTCCCCCGAGAAATTTGGGAGCGGTCAGTTCGTTAATGGTCAGCATGCCTCCGTTTGGAGGAAGACATGAAAAAGGAAGACTTAGAGGTTATGCAAAGCTCTCGCTGTATGAAATAAACCCGATAGCCGGGACCATGATCAATACGCATCTCCGAAACTCCTTCACCCACAGGTTTAACATCCCCAGGATTACCTATAGCCAGTCTCTCAATTCTTGCCTGAATGCGTGCACGTGTACGGATATCTTGCAGGCTGTCGATCCACTTGGCGAAATATTCGGTTTTACGAATTTCGATCATGGAAATATTGTAGCCGCGTGGCTACACTTTGTCAACAAAATTGTTATAGAAAAAATGTCAAAAATTATACGGAGCAGAACGCCGGAAATCAGCCGCCGCTTTTAAGCGGTCGGCCGGATTGACTTGTTGGACGCTATTCCTTCCAATCTTCGAGCTTGAGGTTTTTGATTCTTATAAATTCGTTTGTATTATTGGTAACAAGGATGAGATTGCGCGCAACTGCCTGAGCTGCGATGAGCATA
>JAPLKA010000003.1 GCA_026388315.1 Pseudomonadota bacterium
ACGGCTTGAAGGAAAGAGTAGCGGACGCCATTGATGTCATTGCCCGGAATCCCCGCCTGGACGGGCATATCAAGAAGTTGAAGGGGGACCTCAAGCACATGCATCGTTTCCGCATGGGCGATCTGCGTATCCTTTACGAGATCGACGATGCGCAAGAGAATGTGTGGATCAAGACCATCGAATGGAGAGGATCGGCATACAAATAAAGGTTCATCCGGTTGATGCGTACTTCTTCCTGTACTAAACAAATCGTCGAACTCGATCGAAATGCCAGGTTTCAAACCGTAATCATTGGTTTTATTCCCTCAGAAATATGATATAATCAAATCTTGGCTGACAGGTTCTGTTAGCGGCCGAGGTGAACGGATGCATGGTTGAAAAGTGTGGCGTTGCTCATAAATCGGAAAGCTAAAAGAGAAAAGATGTACCTGAATTCTTGGTTGCGGCCACTGTTTCTCACGGTGCCGCTATGTCTGGTCTTGCTGCTATTTCCCGCCTGCCACAAAGCGGGACTGCAAACTGCGGCCGGGCCGCCCCCGGTCCGGGGCTTGGAGCAAAAGATCGCGACATCGGTGCCCGAACGCGTCAGCTTCGATTCTCTGGATCGCGACCCCGGGACCGGCAAGCCGTTGGCCATCCAGGCGTTGTTGTTCAAGCCCGAAGGCGCCGATTCCCGGCGACTGCCCGCCGTTGTCGCGTTGCACGGCTGCGGCGGCATGTACAGCACCTCGAAATCAAAAAGGGACACGCTGTCTATTCGTCACCAGATGATGGCTGACCTTCTGGTCTCCGAAGGTTATGCAGTACTCTTCCCAGACAGTTTTCGTTCGCGTGGCTTCGAGGAAATCTGCACCGTTGAGAACAAAAAGCGCAAGCTCACGCAACAACACCGGCGGAAGGATGCGCAGGGTGCACTGGTTTGGCTGCAACGCCGCGATGATGTGCTGCCGGAGCGCATCGCGCTGCTCGGATGGTCGCATGGTGCGAGTGCGGTGCTCGCCACGATCAACGCGAAACAGCCTGCCGTTGCCAACTGGCGGGATCGCGAGCCTCCCAGACCCTATTTTCGAGCCGGCGTCGCGTTTTATCCCGGCTGTAATGACTCGCTGAAGGCTCGTGGTGGTTACACACTCGCCGCACCCATCACGTTTTTCATTGGCGGCAGCGATGACTGGACGGCACCAGGCCCCTGCGTGGATCTTGCGGCAAAGCTCTTGGCTGCGGGCGAAGCTGCAACGATCACTGTTTACCCGGATACGTATCACGGTTTTGACGGACCATCGACACAACCGCGACTCCGTCTCGAGGTGCCCAATGGGGTCAATCCCGGCAAGGGCGTGACCGTGGCGAGTAATCCGGCAGCGCGCGATGACGCCTATGCGAAACTGAAAAAATATTTGCGCGAACATCTCGGGCCTTGAGACGCAGCAGTAACACTTACATGTCCGGCGGCCATACGGGAGGGGCTTTCGCTAAATACAACTTCCTGAAAGAGAGCATCCAGCGATTTTGAAAGGGGTGCACTCTTTCAAATGGTATTCATTATCCGTTATTGACTAAAGTCTTTGTTTTTCTGCTTTGTCCTTTTATGCTAAGCTTCGAACAGAAGTGTACAGGCATAGTATCTGGTAACGAGTATGGTATCTAATATTTGAGCAGATTTGGTGTTATTTGAACAAGAAAAAGGAGGGGAAGATGGTAAACGATGCTCTATTAAAACCGATAAAGATTGGAAGATATGAACTTCCGAATCGCGTGTTCATGTCCCCAATGACGCGAAGCCGTGCGAACAACTCTGATAATGCTGCAACACCACTCATAGCGGAATATTATTCCCAGCGGGCATCTGCAGGCCTCCTCATAACCGAGGGGTCCCAAATCTCAAAACAGGGTGTCGGTTATATCAATACCCCGGGCATTCATAGCCAAGCCCAAGTTGAGGGATGGAAGCAGGTCACCAAGACCGTCCATGACAAGAATGGGCATATCTTCTGTCAACTCTGGCACTGCGGTCGGATGTCCCATCCCGATTTTCATGGCGGCGAGCTTCCCGTCGCACCCTCCGCTATTAATCCTAAAGACAAGTCCTTTACTAAGGAGGGGTTCAAAGATACCGTAACGCCGCGATCCCTGACCGTTAGCGAAATTCATGACATTACAAAGGACTTCAAAAAGGCGGCTGAGAATGCGATCGCTGCCGGTTTTGATGGTGTAGAAATCCATTCAGCCAATGGGTATCTAATCCATCAGTTTTTTACCAACTGTTCCAATATACGGACAGACGAATACGGTGGCAGTCACGAAAACAAAGCACGCTTTTTCTTTGAGACGCTGGAAGCCATAGGTGGTGCCATCGGATCCGATAGAGTGGGAATTCGGCTGAATCCCTCAGCGCATGGTTTCTTCGGCATCACGATTGACGAGGATACAATCCCTACCTTTGAATATATCGTGGAGCGATTAAACGATTACCGGGATCTTGCTTACGCCCATCTTGTTGAACCCATGGTTCCCGTGGATCAAGTGTCCTATGCGGTGCAGGAAATCGCAAAACATTTTCGCCCACGTTACAAAGGCACACTGGTGATCAACGGTCGTTTCAATCGTGACCGTGGTAACGATGTCTTGGAACAGAGTCTTGCAGACGCTGTCGCTTTTGGTAAACCCTTCATATCGAATCCTGATCTTGTAGAGCGCATCCTTCAGGGTGCGGACTGGGCAAGGTGGAATGAAAATACTTTTTATACAACTGGTTCAGAAGGTTATACAGACTATCCACCCTTTGAAGGGTAAAATTTTTATGGAGCAGGCGGGTGCGTTGACGTGTGGGCATCTTCCTGAAATCAGTAAAATGTAACCATCGGTGTAATTATTTGATTTAAAATATGAACTCAGCATCGCAGACAGGGGTAGAGAGGAACGTGACAAGCCTGAGCCTCTCTTGAAAATTATATTGCATTTCAAATTATTCCCTTTTACATTTGTCCCGTCAAAATCTTTCAGATCAATTTTCCACAAGGAGGTCCTCATGAACAAGCCTGACCTGATCAATGCATTAGTCTCAAAAGAAAGCCTGACGACAACAAATGCTTCCAAGATTATCAACCTGGTCTTCGATGGTTTCACCGATGCTCTCAAAAGAAATGGAAGAATTGAGATCCGCGGATTCGGAAATTTTACCGTGAGGGAGTATGGTACCTATACCGGAAGGAATCCGAAGACCGGCGAGAAGATTCCGGTCAAACCAAAGAGGCTACCGTTTTTCAAGGTGGGGAAGGAATTGAAGGAGAGGGTGAAATTTCGATAGAACGTCTTGGAATGATATTGATAACTGCCGTAATGTAACTTTCGATAATTTGAGAGGTGTCCGACATTAAAAGCGTTAGTCGGTGATCCAATAAATCCTTGAGTATTGTCATAGAGGAGGGAGAGATTATGGAGTTTACAAAGACACTGAAGGAGAGACGGGCAGTCAATTTCTTTGATCCATTGAAACCCATAAGTGATGACCAGCTAAAAGGAATAGTCGAGATGGCAGCACTTGCACCATCCGGCTTTAACTTCCAACCTTGGCAATTGATTGTTGTGAAATCACCCGCTGAAAAGGAACGGTTGCGGGCGCTATCCTGGAATCAGCCCAAGATAACAGACGCACCAGTGGTATTGATAGTGCTTGCTGATAAAGAAGGCTGGAAAGCGGGCCATCCTACTATGGAAAAGGTATGGCAGGATATGCTGAATCTTGGTTACGTAAAATCAGAGCAGAGACAGTGGATTGAAGGCGGGGCAAAAACCATTTACGGGGGAGAAGAAAAATCTCTGGCTTTCGCGGTTAAAAACGCTGCCTTTTTCGGAATGGCCTTGATGCTTGCGGCAAAGGATGCCGGACTGGATTCACATCCTATGGATGGGTTTGATCATGAAGGGGTCAGAAAAGCTTTTAACATCCCAGATAACTTCTATGTTCCAATGATACTTGCTATTGGCTATTTTAACGAGAAATACAAGATTATGGCACCGAAGTGGAGAAAGTCATACGAGGACATTGTGTTTAAAACTTATTGAAAGTCGATTACATACAACGGAAAATGAGGATGCCTGATGAGTGCAAACGATACATGTGCTTTGGTGAAAAACGATAGTGATCTTAGGGAAATACTGAGGAACAAAGACCGTGTCATTGCCCTTTTTCATGCCTCCTGGTGTCCTTTTTGTATAAGGTTTCTGCCGATATTTCAAAAGCATGATGAGAAAGAGGGGCGACATTTTGTTATTGCTCAGGATGATCAGGAAACGATAGCTGAGCAATATTCGGTGAAAGTTTATCCGACCGTGCTTTATTTTGAAAAAGGAGTCATTGCAAAAAGACTGGATGGAGTATTGGGAGTCGGTTTGGACGAGAAGCAACTGACAGAATTTGTTAACTTGCGTCCGTAGTCTTAATGTGGTGTGGAAGGAGGATTGACGTTAAAGGAAATGTCAGAATCGATAATTGACAGCTTCCTGCTATCCACACAGCAAAGCTGTCGTAACAGATTCAAGATAACAAATGGTAATAAATTACCCGTTGCTTTTTTTGTGCTCATTTTTTGTTGACACATAAGGTCGTCCATCCTAAAATACATAATAAAAAAAGCTTTTTTAGTCAGTATCAGATTCACAACACCTCACTGAAAGGAGTATTTGATGAAAAAGATTATTGCCCTGCTGTCCGTTGCAATTTTTACAATCGCTATCGTTGCCTTTGCTGCCGAAGACACCAAACCGGAACTGCGTCCTGCCCAGAAGCTGATGCAGGCCCGGGCGGCTTGGCTGGCTTCCATGAGCAAAAACCTTGAGGCAAA
>JAPLKA010000004.1 GCA_026388315.1 Pseudomonadota bacterium
ACGTCGCAAAAGAGGTCCCGCCTCTGACGATGCCCTGGATTAATAAGCAAGAAACGCTCAACCCTTTAAAAAGGGGCGGGAGAACTATTTTTTTCTTGACAACTGTCAACCATATCGGATTCCCGCCTGCGCGGGAATGACGACTTTTGACGAGAGTGTCAGCTTTGAATTGAAACCTTTGCATAACTACATAAAACCAGCCATTATGTCATACCGGCGAAGGCCGGTATCCAGTATTATCAAGCGTTTCCTGGATTCCGGTGCCTGTCCCGGACTTTGATCCGGGATTCACCGGAATGACGAATAAGGGGGTTCCGCAAAGGTCTCGAATTGCTTAAATTCGTTTGACTCGGGGCGCCTACCGTATTATAATGAATCTAATTAGAACACCTATGACTATTAAGAGATCAAATAAGTTGCTTAATACGAACCTGCCCCTGCCATTGCCAGTTGAAAGAGCCATCAAGAAACTTGGGGCGGACTTGTCATTGGCGCGACGACGTCGCAACATGACCCAGGCCATGCTGGCCGAGCGGCTTGGCACGTCCGTCATGACCGTACGCCGGATGGAGGACGGGCATCCCGGAACTGCCCTGCAGTACCTGGCGCGTGCCCTGCAAGTGTTTGGGGAATTGGACAAGCTGGGCGGCCTGCTGGATTCTGCGCAAGACACTGTAGGACTCATGCTGATGGATGAGCGGGTGCCGGTGCGGGTGCGCAAGCCCAAGCAAGGCAAAGGGGCATTGTGATGGCCACCGGCAAAAACACCGTTAATGCACAGAAAACTCAGCTCAACGTTTGCATCGGCAAAGAAGGTCTGCCTGTGGGAGAGCTCGCCTACGTCAAAGACGGCGCCCGCGAGTACTCGGTCTTTGCTTACGGCCAAGACTGGCTGCGCCATCCGTCCCGGTTCGATGTCTCGCCTGACTTGGTCCTCGCGCCCGGCCACCAGGTGCGTAAACCACCAAGCAAAGATGACTCGCGATTCTTCCTGGCGCTTGCCGACACAGAGCCCGATGCCTGGGGCCGGCGAGTTATTGCTCGTGCACACGCCAAAGAGCGCAAAAAAGACCCTACGCTCAAGGCGTTGACAGAGTTGGACTACTTGTGCGCCGTGGACGATTTTAGTCGTATCGGTGCACTGCGGTTGTGCAACGACAAGGGAAATTTCCTGCGCACGGTTGAGCAAGGCATGCGTGCTACTGCGCCCTTGCTGGAACTTGAGCGCATGTTCCATGCCAGCCGTGCAGTGGAACGCAACCAGGAGTCCGCGCAGGACCTGCGCTACCTGCTGGGCAAAGGCACCTCGCTGGGCGGTATGCGCCCCAAGTGCACAGTGTTGGATGATGACGGAACGCTCGCCTTAGGTAAGTTTCCAAGCGTAAAAGACGAGCGCAGCGTCACCCGCGGCGAAGTGCTTGCTTTACGTCTTGCACGCCAGGCGGGCATCGCCGCCGCGAACGCACGTATCGTGATGGTCAAAGACTCGCCTATAGCAGTGATCAGCCGGTTTGACCGCAGCGCTGACCAGGGCCGGATAGCGTACCTGTCGGCGGCCTCGTTGTTGCAGGCCGGCCGTACGCAAGAGCACTCCTACACCGAGGTGGTCGACGCCATGAGAACGGCGTGTGTCGAGGTGAAAGCGGACGCCCAACAACTGTGGCGACGACTGGTCTTCAACCACCTCATCACCAACAGCGACGACCATCTGCAGAATCTGGGTTTTCTGTACGTGGGCAATGGACTGTGGCGGCTGGCTCCCGCCTTCGACCTCAACCCTTTCCCGGACAAGGATCGTGAATCAAAAACCTGGCTCAGTGAAGATACCGGCCCCATCACGTCCATCGAGACCTTGATTGAAAAGGCAGGCTACTTTCACTTGGCAGAGCCCGAGGCTCTTGCTGTTTTGGTAGATGTCCATGGCGCCGTCACCGGCTGGCGCTCTTCAGCGATGAGCGCCGAAGTGGGGCTAACCGCTGCTGAAGTCGAGGAATTTGCGCCTGCGTTCGAGCATGCCGAGATGGATAGAGTCAAAGCACTGCTTTGAGTTAATTTCAGGTAACCCCCAAAAATGGAGCCACCCATGATTCCTAACTCCTCCCCTCTAACGCCTCACATCGCCCTGATCGGCGCGGGCTAACCGAGGGAAACAGATATCCGTCCCCCTTTCCGCAAAACGCTAAATTTCAAGACCTGACCCCCGAACTTGCGAGGGAGGGACTTTTCCCCTCTCCCTTCAAGAAGAGAGGGGGAATTCACGCGACGACCGTCATTATTTATCATTGACATGATTTATGGTCGAGTTTAGAATCCAACCATTAGCGGAAAGGAGGATAACCACTATGCCGACAAGTGCAGGCGTTACGATGATGAAAATGATAGAATCTCTCCCGGAATCTGTGCAAGAGCGCGCCCTGGAGCATATGCAGCAATATATTGAGGACATCAGAGACGAACTCAAGTGGAATGAATCCTTTGGGAATTCCCAGAGCAAGCTTATTGCAGCCGCCCGACAGGCGCGGGAAGAAATCTTGCAGGGAAAAGCAACGCCGATGGATGTTGAAGCCCTATGAAATCAAATACGCTGCCTTCTTTCTGGGAGACATACAGAAAGCTCGGCCCGGACACGCGGAGGCGTGTGAGAAAGGCATATCGGCTCTGGGTTGCAGACTCATTTCATCCATCCCTTCGATTCAAATGCATCAACCACGAGGAAAACATCTGGTCAGTCAGGATAACGTTAGGCGTGCGATCTTTGGGCGTGCTCGATGGAGATACGGTTACGTGGTTTTGGGTAGGCGATCACGATGACTACAAACGGTTCTTCGGGTAAGTAACATCCATCACCACTCACCTCCTAATTTTCCAAAACGCTAAATTTTGAGACCTGACCCCCCGGATACCCCCAATAATCATTGGGGAAATCAGGAAATCCCGCCTACGCGGGAATGACAAAGTGTGGGTATTTTTCAAAGCTCTCAAAGTTATATAAAAATGGTTGAAAGCAATGAACACTATGTTTGACAAGGTTTACAGAAATAAACGGGTTTTGATCACCGGCCACACCGGCTTCAAGGGTTCCTGGCTGGCGATCTGGCTGAAGGAACTGGGGGCGGACGTCATCGGCTATTCCCTTGATCCTCCCAGCGAGCCCAACAATTTTGAGGCCACGAAGCTCCAGGAGAAAATAACGCATATTCATGGAGATATCCGCGATCTCGACCGGCTAATGGAGGCTTTCAAAAAATATCAGCCCGAATTTGTCTTTCACCTCGCTGCCCAGCCCCTCGTCCGCCTCTCCTACGAGGAGCCGAAATTGACCTTCGACACAAATGTCGGCGGTACGGTCAACGTGTTTGAGGCCGTCCGCAAAACCCAAAGCGTCAAAGCCTTGGTCAACATTACCAGCGACAAATGCTATGAAAACAGGGAATGGGTCTGGGGCTACCGGGAAGACGATGCGCTCGGCGGCCACGATCCTTACAGCGCATCCAAGGGTTGTGCGGAACTCGTTTTCAGCGCATATCTGAAATCGTTCTTCTCTAAGAACGCCGAGCAAGTCAGGGCCATCGGCGCCGCCTCCGCCCGGGCGGGCAACGTCATCGGCGGGGGCGACTGGGGTGCGGACCGCCTCGTGCCCGATTGCATCCGCGCCCTGAGCTGTCATCAGCCCATCGGCATTCGCAATCCCCATGCCGTCCGGCCCTGGCAGCACGTCCTGGAACCCCTCGGCGGCTACCTGCTGCTCGGTGCTGCCCTGCGGCAAGATCCTCAAAAGTATTCCGGCGCCTGGAACTTCGGCCCCGATGACGGCAGCCACCTGACGGTCGCCGAAATGGCCAATAGGCTTATTAAATACTGGGGCGATGGCTCCTGGGAAGACTCGGGGACAGATTTCAAATCTGTCCCCCAAGGCGATGCCCTTCACGAGGCGAACCTCCTCAAATTGAATTGCGACAAGGCCCACGCCGGTCTCAACTGGCACAGCGTTCTCACGATTGACGAATGTTTGCAAATGACGGCGGAGTGGTATAAGAAATATTACATGGAAAATCAGAACGCGGACGTTTATGCCCTTTGCGTTGAACAACTCCACAGCTATATGGACAAAGCGCCAACGAAACAACTTCCTTGGGCAAAGTGAAAAGAACTGACCTCATCAAGCATATCAAAAAGTATGATGCCGTTTTTATTCGTGAAGGCAGAAGACACACTATCTATCAAAGAGGCGAATATAAAACGCAGGTTCCGAGACACAATGAAATTGTCGATGAATTAGCGAGGAAGGTTTGTAAAGACCTCAAAATTCCTTTCGTGAGGTAGAATTATGAAATACAGGGCCGTAATAAAAAGATCCGATGAATGGTGGATCGGCTGGCTGATCGATCTGCCGGGTGTTAATGCGCAGGAGAAGACGCGGGAAGAATTGCTTGAATCACTGCGCATCGGCGCAGAGGATATGCTCGCAACGGATGTGCCGTTCATTCCCGATGCTCAACTTACAACGATCGATGTGCCAAATCCCAACTGGATTTCCGAAAGAGCGTAATCATGACCCCCGCGCCTGAAACCATCCGCACCCGGATCCTCGACCTCGTCAGGCAGTACCATCAAGCGAAATTCGCCGATAAATCCTTCGATCCCGACAAGGACCTGGTCCACTACGCCGGGCGGGTCTTCGATGCGGAAGAGATCGTGAATCTCGTCGATGCCGGCCTGGATTTCTACCTGACGGCCAACCGCTACGCCGATCGCTTTGAATCGGAGTTCGCCAACTATCTCGGATTGTCCAATGCCCTGCTCGTAAATTCCGGTTCCTCCGCAAACCTTGTGGCCTTGACCGCCCTGACCTCGCCGAAGCTCAAGGATCGCCGTCTCAAGCCCGGCGATGAAGTCATTACGTCCGCCTGCGGTTTCCCCACGACGCTCAATCCCATTCTCCAAAACCAATTGGTTCCCGTTTTTGTCGATGTGAATCTTGGTGACTATACCGCCATCCCCGAAAGACTCGTTAACGCCATCGGTCCGAAGACGAAGGCCGTCATGATGGCCCACACGATGGGGGTGCCCTTCCATCTCGACACCGTCATGGATCTTGTGAAAAGGCACAACCTCTGGCTCATCGAGGACAATTGTGACGCCCTCGGATCCACCTACACCCTGGGGAATATGGGGACACGAGGAGATTTGGGGACAGATTTCAAATCTGTTCCCAAATCTCCTCGTCTTACCGGTACCTTCGGCCACCTCTCCACCTTTTCCTTCTATCCTGCTCATCACATCACCCTTGGCGAAGGGGGCTGCGTGGCCACGGATGACGATGATCTGGCCCGCATTGCCCGCTCCATCCGTGACTGGGGCCGGGATTGCTACTGCGCCGGCGGGAAAAGCAACACCTGCGGGAAACGCTTCAGCCTGCAGTTCGGCAACCTGCCCTACGGCTATGACCACAAATACGTTTACAGCCACATCGGCTACAACCTCAAGGTCACGGACATGCAGGCCGCCGTCGGCTGCGCCCAGCTCCGGAAACTCGAGCAGTTCATCGCCCGACGCAAAGAGAATTTCCGAAAACTCACCCGGATTCTGAAACCATACGAAGACCGCCTCATCCTTCCCAGAGCCACGGAGAATTCCGATCCCTCCTGGTTCGGTTACGTCATCACGGTGAAAGATCAGGCCGGTTTTACCCGCAACGACCTGACTACATTTCTGGAGACCAACCGCATCGAGACCAGAAACCTCTTCAGCGGCAATCTCCTGTGCCATCCCGCATATCAGAACATCCCCCATCGCATTTCAGGGGATCTGACGAACACGAATCTCATCATGAACAACACCTTCTTTATCGGTGTATATCCCGGAATCGATGAGATTAAAATGGAATTTATACAAAAAATATTTGGTGAGTTTTTTCATAAACGATAAACCCAATTAATTTGGAGGTGACAAGATGAATAAAGAACTATCTGAGGCTTTGCTGGATTTTCATCAGAAAATTCTCGCGCCGGAATTTGCGACCATTCAGAAAAAGCAGGCCGCGCATGATGATAAATTTATCGATATTATTGGTCATTTTGATGACCTGTATAAGCATCTTGAGAAGCTGGAAGAAGAATATCAAATGATTACATTGGGGATGAAGAGGATCGAAGACTGTTTCCAGGAAAGTCAATTCCCACGACAAGATATGGAATCGAAGTTAAAAGAATTGAAGGTGCAATTTTTCCAGATGCAGTCCAGGCTGGAAGCAATCGAACGGGAAATAACAAGCAAAGGATCATGCAGTTAAGCCTCTATTTCACCGGAAATGATTAAAGTAGGTGCCTGGGAGTGAATATGAAAGAGAAAAATAATAAGAATATCCCCGTTGTGATTCTTTGCGGCGGCATGGGAACCCGTCTGCGGGAGGAAACGGAGTACAAACCAAAACCCATGGTCGAAATCGGCGGCAAACCGGTCTTGTGGCATATCATGAAACTTTATGCCCATTTCGGCTTCCGTCGCTTTATTCTGTGCCTGGGTTATAAAGGGAACGTTATAAAAGACTATTTCCTCAACTATGAGGCGATGAGCAATGATTTCACCATCAACTTGGGAAAGGGAAATCAACTGGCATACCAGAGCAACCATACCGAGCAGGATTTTAATGTAACGCTTGTTGATACAGGCTTGAAGACAATGACGGGCGGCCGGGTCAAACGGATTGAAAAATTCATCGATACAGAAACATTCATGGTTACCTACGGAGACGGCCTGGCAAATGTCAATATCGACGATCTCGTTGCCTTTCATCAGGGACATGGCAAACTTGCAACCCTAACCGCAACACGCCCCCCGTCAAGATTTGGCATTCTCGAATTGACAAAAGACGATCGGGTTAAACAGTTCCGCGAGAAAGTACAAACGGAATGGATTAATGGTGGCTTCCTGGTATTTAACCGTCGTGTTTTCGATTACTTGGAAAAAGACTGCTTTTTAGAAAGCGAGCCAATGGAAAGACTGGCTGCTGAAAAACAACTGATGGCGTATCGGCATGAAGGATTCTGGATCGGCATGGATACCTACAGGGAATATGAAATGCTGAATCAGATGTGGGATACAGGGAATGCACTATGGAAAGTTTGGTAAATACTGAAAAAAGAAATACTATTGATGACACAATTAAGTGAGTTAGAATATCAAAATGATTCGATTGATCTGGCCCGGAAGATCCGTATCCATGCGATCAAGATGGTAGCCCAATCGAATAGTTCCCATATTGGCAGTTCCTTATCAATGGCCGATATCCTGGCCGTTCTATATATGGACGTATTGCATGTTGACCCAAAGCAACCAGACTGGCCGAAACGTGACCGTTTTATTCTCAGCAAGGGACATGCGGCGGCTGGTCTCTATGCTACATTAGCCCTTCGTGGCTTTTTCCCGATGGCTTGGTTAGAACGGTTTTGTCAAGAGGGCTGGCCGCTGCTGGGGCATGTTAGTCATCACGTTCCTGGTGTAGAATTATCTACCGGGTCATTAGGACATGGCCTGCCAGTATGTTGCGGCATGGCATTAGCCGGGAAACGACAACAAAGTTCATACCGTATATTTGTTATTCTGAGTGATGGTGAGTGCGACGAAGGCTCCAACTGGGAAGCAGCGCTCTTTGCTGCGCAACACAAATTGGATAACCTGGTTGCTATCGTGGATGCTAACAAGCTGCAAGGCTTTGGGCGTATAGAAGAGGTGCTGGCTTTGGATCCATTTGCCCAAAAATGGAATGCCTTCAATTGGGCAGTACAAGAAGTTGACGGGCATGATCACCGCGCATTACGTGCCTTGTTGCAGAGAATACCCTTTGAGCCTGACCATCCCAGTCTTGTAATAGCTCATACAATCAAGGGGAAAGGCGTTAACTTTATGGAAGACCAGTTAGCGTGGCACTACAAATCGCCCGATCCTGAACAACTTGAGCAAGCACTGCAGCAGTTGGGAGAGAAGCATTGAGAAATGCTTTTTGCAATGTACTGTTTGAGATGGCGCACCGAGATGAGCGAGTTTGGCTTCTCACTGGGGACTTGGGGTATTCTGTGTTGGAACCTTTTGCTAAAGAATTTCCTTCTCGATTTGTTAATATGGGTGTTGCTGAACAAAATATGATGGGAGTAGCCACTGGTTTGGCGCTGTCAGGAAAAATTGTATTTGTTTACTCAATTGCAAACTTTCCTATCATGCGGTGCCTTGAACAAATCCGAAACGATGTTTGTTACCACAAAGCAAACGTTAAGATCGTTGCAGTAGGCGGAGGGCTCTGCTACGGAACAGCGGGTTTTTCTCACTATGCTACGGAGGATCTTGCCATTATGAGAGCGATGCCTGGAATGGTCGTTACCGCACCATCAGATGAGTTAGAGGCGGCGCAGATCACCAGAATCGCAATCACAGCGCCAGGCCCTTTTTACATAAGACTTGGCAGGAATAACGAGCCGATAGTTCACGCCAATCCTTCCGAGCTACATCTTGGAGAGCCAGTGTGTCTCAACCAAAACAGTGGAGAAATCGCTCTTGTTTCTACAGGCACTTTAGTGTCTGAAGTATTACAAGCTGCTGAAATGCTCAAGTCATTTGGAATTGAGGCACGAGTTCTAAGTATGCCCTTTGTTAAACCTATTGATCACAAGAGATTTCTACAATTCCTGGATGGTTGTCGTTTAGTTCTTGTTATAGAGGAACATACAGCATTTGGTGGTCTGGGAAGCGCAATTGCAGAAATCCTCGCTGAAGCTGCGCTGAGCATCAAGTTTGCAAGAATTCATTTACCTGAGTTTATCAACTTTATCGGGAGCCAAAAAGAACTAAGACAAATACTGGGTTTAGATGCCTCTTCTATCGCAAAACGTGCAATAGCATTTTTGAAAAATGAAGGCGACGCACCTTGCTTCCCATCCGTCTCAGCCTTCACAAAAGAGGATGGAACAATTGTCTAAAAACCCATCGAAGACATGTACCCGTTTCTGGAGAGGGAGGAATTCAAACGCGAGATGATCATAAAACCGCTGGATGATGAATAGATTTTTTGAATGAATGGAAGAGTATTGATTATAAGAGGTGCGTCATGCATTTAGGCGAGTCGTTTTATACGGAAGAAGAACTTCAGGGTTTCGGCTTCAGGCGGATAGGGAAAAATGTCAAAATTAAAAGGAATGTGGGAATATTCTTTACCGAAAACGTATCCATTGGAGAAAATACAAGAATAGATGATTTTACGATCATCGTCGCCAGTGCGCCGGCCAACGATGTTCAAATAGGCTCTCATGTGCACATTGCCTCGCACTGCTATTTGGCCGGAAGTGATGGAATCATTATGGAAGATTTTACAACCTTAGCGCCCGGGGTGAAATTGTTTTCTGGAAGTGATGACTACCTTGGCAATAAATTGACGAATCCGACTGTACCGAGAAAATATATCGGCGGGAAAAGCGGTACAGTTGTCTTAAAAAGGCACGTCATTATCGGCGCCGGGTCGATCATCCTGCCGGGGTGTATCATAGAAACGGGTAGTTCGGTCGGTTCGCTGTCGCTGGTGACAAAAAGCCTGGAACCCTGGGGTGTTTATTCCGGAATACCGGTGAAAAGAATCAAAGAACGCAAAAAGGATTTATTGGTGCTGGAAAAGGAACTGCTTCAATCGGAGGGGCTCGTTTGAATTCAGCAGCAATGAGGCTCTCCATCGGCAAGCGTACGGTGTCTCTTATCCAATCAGAGATCAGAAACATGTCTATCGAGTGTGACAGGATGGGTGGGATCAACCTGTCGCAGGGGATCTGCGATATGGAGTTGCCAAAGCCCGTCCTCAACGGGGCGTTCGAGGCAATGAGGCAAGGCGAAAACCATTATACCCGCTATGATGGTTTGGACTGTCTCAGGCAGGCCATCTCCAGAAAAATGTCGTCTTACAATAGGATTGATGCGGACCCTGAGAGAAACATCGTTGTCAGCAGCGGGGCCACGGGCGCATTTTACTGTACATGTCTGGCCCTCTTGAATCCGGGTGATGAAGTGATTGTGTTTGAACCATACTACGGTTATCACCTCAATACCTTGCTGGCCGCAAACGCAGTCCCGGTTTTTGTGACACTGGAGCCGCCCGAATGGACATTCGACGTCGCCAGGCTTGAAGAGTCCATCACGGACAAGACAAAGGGGATATTGGTGAACACCCCGGCAAATCCGAGCGGTAAAGTCTTCTCTTTTTCGGAACTGGAAAAGATCGCCGCCTTGGCCTCAAAACATCGTCTTTTTTTATTCACCGACGAAATCTATGAATATTTTCTTTATGATGGTCTTACACATGTCAGTCCAGGCTCATTTAAAAACGTGGCGGATCAGACGATCACGATCTCGGGCTACTCAAAGACGTTCAGCATCACGGGATGGCGAGTCGGTTATGCTGTGTGTCACGAAAAGTGGGCCAAAATGATCGGCTACATCAGTGATTTGGTTTACGTCTGTGCACCTGCCCCTTTGCAGGTGGGCGTCGCGAGAGGAATCAGCGAACTGCCGGAGTACTATTACTCGGACCTGTGTGGCCAGTACAGTCTGAAACGGGAACTCATCTGCAATGCGCTCAACAAAATCGGCATACGGCCGCACATCCCTCAGGGGGCCTACTATGTCTTGGCGGACGTCAGTTCGATCCCCGGCCGGACCAGCAAGGATAAGGCAATGTACATCCTCGACAAAACGGGGGTTGCGTCCGTCCCGGGTAGTGCGTTTTATGCAAGCGGGCAAGGGGAAAATCTTGTGAGATTTTGTTTTGCAAAATCGAATGCCATTTTGGAAGAGGCGTGTTCGAGGCTAAGCAGGTTGTAGTTTTTCTAAAGTCGATCGGTTGCGAGGGGAAAATGAACAGAAAAAAAATCAGCTTTGCTGGTCCCTGGATCACACAGAAGGAAATTGATTACGTGACTGACGCCGTGAAAAATGGCTGGTACGAAACATTCGATATGCACGTTAAGAAATTGGAAAAGACAGTGGCCAATTATATCGGAATGAAATACGCGATAGCGACGCACTGTTGCACGCTGGCGCTCCATCTATCCTGTGCGGCGCTCGGCTTGAAAAAGGGAGACGAGGTCATCTGCACGGATTTCAGTTGGGTAGCGACTGCCTATGCTATTTCATATACGGGGGCAACGCCGGTTTTTGTCGATATCGATCCGGAGTCATGGTGCATAGATCCAAAGGCCATCGAACAGGCGATAACAAAAACAACAAAGGCAATTATGCTGGTACACAGCTTTGGACATCCCGCTGAAATGGATACCATCATGGACATTGCTAAACATCATCATTTACATGTCATCGAAGATGCTGCACCGGCGATGGGGGCAGAATATATGGGCAAGAAAGTGGGTTCATTCGGAGATTTTGGATGCTTCAGCTTTCAGGGCGCAAAACTGGCGGTTAGCGGTGAAGGTGGAATTTTGCTTACAAACAACGAGGAGCTTTACAATAAAGCAACCTTGCTTTCGTCAATGGGTAGAACAGATTCACAGGCTGTTTTCTGGTCGGATCAACTGGGTTATCAATACACCATGGGCAACTTGGCAGCATCGCTCGCACTGGCCCAGGTAGAAAGGATCGATGAGCTGATCGCCAGGAAGCGGCTTATCTTTGGTTGGTATTACGACAGGTTGAAGGATATTGACGGAATCAAAATCATTAAAGAGAAAAAGCACTGCTTTAGTAACTACTGTTATCCTTCGATACTTTTAGAGGACACGATCACGGCAGACCGGGATGAGCTGCTTTTGAAACTCCGGGAGCAAAATATCCATTTTCGGCCGGCATTTCCAAGGATGAGCCTTTTCCCGGAATTCAAACAGAGATTCCCGAATCCTGTAGCGGCTAAGGTTGAAAAAAGAGGGATTTCTCTGTCTTCGGCGGCCAACCTCACCGAAGATGACATTGATTTTGTCTGCGATTCTTTACGCACTTTCTTTAAATGATGCACTTTCCCCTCATCACCTATATCCTGCTTGCATGGCATAGAAAGCCATGAGGCCCTCAAAGATAATTACGGCCTTTCACATGAAAAAATTGCGCATAGAATATTGTCTTTCGTTGAAGGTTAACTGTCTCATAGACATTCTTTCATGGTAAATCCCTTACTTACAATTGTCATACCTACATATAATCGGCACAGCAAGCTTAAAGAGGGCTTGGCAGCTCTGTTACCACAGATCAGCAACCTTGGTGCAAATGAAGTTGAAGTGGTAATTGTAGATAACACATCAAGCGATGCGACGCCACAATTGCTGAGTCAAATAAAATCAGAACATAATCAGATTAGAATATTTAGGAATGACAGTAATTTAGGCATAGATGGTAATACTGCTAAATGTTTCGAATACGCCAATGGAAAATATGTAGCTTTATTGTCGGATGATGATCATTATATTCCCTCAGGAATAAATATTATTCTGGGATACTTAAAGTCTCAGGATTACTCTCTTGTATGTTTAAATTATTATGGATATTATAGAAACCCCAATAAGCAAGATATGGTGTTTCATCCCGAGGAGGATAGATTTTTTTCAGAGACGCCGTCAGATATTATGCACTATCCGACAGTTGGACATTTCTCTGCATTTATATATAATACAGTGTTAGCGAAAATTGCACTCAATGAGGCCCTTCTGTGGAAACCCCTTCCTGATTTTGAAATTACTAATAATCGGGTGTTATTTTACGAAATAGCCCTCCGTGTCACAGTAAAGTCAAAACTTCCCACCTTGTTCATCGGTAAAAGAATTTTGGCAAACACCATACCTGATGAAGCGCCATATTGTGCTTTGGAAATTTTGACCGTTGGTTTCTGCTCTAATATGAAAGATTATTATCAGTTAGGGCTTATATCAGAGACGGAATTGTTGAGGCGCTTTGAGGAAGCCGCACGCCATATGCCGAAATTGATAGTAGGTTATGCATATAGACTGCAAAGGAAACAAATGGATATTATAATCTCCAAACTTAATAATATACTTATAGATAACACTTTTTATCGTAAAGTAGATTTGCCCTTGTTACACCTAAGCCGCTTTTATTTAATACGCTTATTATACCGTTTTATTCATATGGCGTACCGCGCATACAAGCGTTTGTTTTTAATGCACTAAGATCTTCAAAGCACCCATCAGTAGAGCTTTATGCCAAAGTTAAGTTTAATGTCTGAGCTTTTCCATACCCTTAATAAATTGATCGGAATTGATAATGCAATTGCTGTCGTGGTTGCACAACGTTTTTGGAGCATTTTCTCGGGACCTTTCACAATGTTTATGATTTGCACCTATCTGTTACCTAGTGAGCAAGGGTATTATTACACATTTTTCAGCATCTTGGCGCTGCAAGTATTTATGGAACTCGGATTAAGTCAAAGTGTTATTCAATTTACCAGCCATGAGTTTGCACGTTTGCAATTTAATAATGACCGCCAAATAGAGGGCGAATCGGCATCGGCTGCACGCCTGCATCAATTATCGCAACTTGCAGTGGCCTGGTATGCCTTCATAGCCCTACTTTTCTTTTTTTTTATAGGGGCTGGGGGCTGGTATTTTTTTTCAGTTGGGCAAAGTACAACAATTGAGTGGCAAAAGCCTTGGGTTATGCTGGTTATGATGACAAGCGTAGGCATTCTGATATCCCCTTTATGGTTTATACTGGAGGGATGCAATCGCGTTGCAGAAGTGAATCTCTATAGATTTATCGGAAATGCTGCTGCCTCAATCGTTATGTGGATTGTTCTTTTCTTTAATTTGAAACTTTATGCAGTCGCAGTATCTGCAGGTATTTTGCAAGCGGTGGGCGCATCTTGGCTTCTTCATCGGTATGGTGGATTTATATTGTGGATATTAAAACCATCCTCATGGGTACAAGCAACCAGTCTTAACTTGTTTAAGGAGGTATGGCCATTTCAGTGGCGTATATCAATCAGTTGGTTGTGCGGTTACTTCATATTCAATATATTTAATCCAATTTTATTTAAAACGCATGGCGAATTGGCTGCGGGGCGTTTCGGCATCACCATGCAAGCAGTAGGCGCTGTATCTGCGGTTGCAATCAGTTGGACGCAAACTAAGGTACCCCAGTGGGGTATGTGGATAAAGGAAAAACGCTATGATTTATTAGACCGATCATTTAAAAGTGCGACATGGCGATCAGCCATAGTTGGCGGCTTGGGCGGCGGTGCGTTGATTATCGCATTAATCTTGCTTAATACATACACATCTATTGGGAACAGGTTTGCAGGTATAATAGACATTGCCATGTTAGCGGCGGTAATTGTTCCAACGCAAATAATCGCCGCAGAGGCTTTTTACCTACGGGCACACAAACGCGAACCATTTATGTGGCTTTCTGTTATTAACGCATTATTAATGGCACTCGCTGTTTCGCTGCTTATACCACGCTTTGGAGTGTGGGGGGCAGCACTTTCATATACCGGCATCAACACGATAATGATTATCCCTGCAACATTCGTTTTTTTCAAAATGCGAAGACAATGGCACAAAACTGATTTCAACGTATCATGAATGAAGAACTGTTACATATTTTAATTCTTACTTACAACCGTGCTCATAAATTGAACGAGACGTTGTTTGCACTTGCTAAAAGTCAGCTTAATGTATTTCGCCTGACAATATTAGACAATAACTCTACAGACAATACCCAGTTTATTTGTGAACAACATAGCCGAAATTTTTTGCAATTAGAATACATAAAACATGACTATAATATTGGCGCCGGCGCAAATGTGCTAAGAGCGTTTGAATGCGCCCGTGGGCAGTACTTTTGGATTCTATGTGACGATGATCAATATAACCTATCTGATATCAGTGACGTACTGTTGGCTATCAATATGGCTGAGTGTGATGCAATATTTGTTGGAAAGACAGATCGATTTTCATGGCCACGGGGTAGGCGTGTAAACATCCGCGATCATGCGTTTGTTTATAGCGACTTTTTTACTGCCGCCAATTTCTTGCCTGCGCTTATAATAAAAAGAGAAGTTTTATCATCATCAATCATTTCCAGTGCATATCGAAACATACATACACATTTTCCACAGTTCGTCATTTCGAAATATTTGTTCGATAACAATAAGAGAATGTGGATATCGAATTCTCCTATCGTGATACGGGGCGAGCCAGAAGAACTTGTCTTGCCGCCTTTAAGTTGGTTAAGAGGATGGGTTTTTCTGACAGGTCAGTTGCGTCCAAGAACGCTCGCTTATAAAGCATTTCACGCATACTATCTGCGGGGATTTTTACCTAAGCTGATCGCTCATGATATTGTCATGCAGAAAATTGACTATTCACAGCCTGTTTTGGGTGCATTAGCAGACATGTTTATACATGGTACAGCACGTTTACGTATTTCAATTCTCCTATGCATGCCAATTGCGCTGCTCCCAGCCTCAATATGGAATCAACTGCGAGTCTTGTATCGAAAAATAAAATACGGTTTGATGAAGAAACCGAAGCCTGAAGGATATAAAATTATTAAACATGATGACCCCTCTCGGTATTAGGGTGGACAAAACTTTCAGGTGAAGGATTCGTTTAAACCTTTTGAAGTACAAATCTTGGAATCCGTGAAATGGCAATGCTGAAATCTCTTTATCATCTTTTGCCCACACCTGTTCGAGCGTTGATCCGCACCTTGATCGTCGTAACTCGAGATTATGGTCATTATCGGTCTTTTTCCCGAAATCAGTGTCTCAGTCCACAAGGAGATCCCTGGCCCTGGTTTTCCTACGCCTGCATTTTCTATCTGGAGCGTTTGGATTTCTCCCAGTGTCGAGTGTTGGAATTCGGGTCGGGAGGCTCAACCAAGTATTGGGCACGGCGGGCCAAGGAACTAATTTCCGTGGAAACGGACCGATTTTGGCATGAATTGGTGAAAAAGGATCTTCCGGAAAACGCCCGACTTCTTTTCTTTGACCAGAACGAGTGGGACGGGTGCTATGAAAAGATACTCGCCATGGCTCCTTTTGACGTGGTCATTATAGACGGTTCGTGGCGGGACCGTTGCGCCTCCGTTTGTCGCCGATTAATGGCGGAGAACGGTCTTGTCATTTTGGATAATCCTGACTGGTATCCTACCGCCCATAACATTATGCACGCTTATGATTTGATCGAAGTTTCCTTTTCCGGGTTGACGCCCCTGAACGCCCGTTCGACGACAACCAACGTGTATTTTCCCCGGGGATTCGCACTACCTTTCCGAAAGGATTTTCAGTTCGCCTCCCTACCGGGAAGCGTGACAGATAACCACGAAACCCAAACCAATCTTAAACAGTAAGTTTGATAAATGCACACGATAGCGATTCTCCGCGACGATCACCTTTTCCAGCCAAAGACTCTCATGGGAATTCTGCACCGCGCTGGTTTTAAAATCGTGGAATTTGGCGTTGACGATGTCTATTTGCAGAGAAAACCTTTGAGCATAGCCAAGCTTTTTATCCAGAGAGTTTTATCATTCATAACGGGTTGGCATTTCAGTATGGCCATGTATGCAGTTGCCATGAAGGATCGCTGATGCCAAAGACACTAATTATTCGCACCGACCATTTGGGCGATCTTATCCTTACAACACCCCTCATGCGCGCTTTACACAGAGCAAATTATCAAGTTG
This sequence comes from Pseudomonadota bacterium, assembly GCA_026388315.1. Lineage (NCBI taxonomy): Bacteria > Pseudomonadati > Pseudomonadota > Pseudomonadota bacterium. The sequence continues at coordinate 16,684 of JAPLKA010000004.1, forward strand.
ATATTATTGCGCGATCTTCAAATCTTCCGATTTTACTAAATAATCCATATGTTTCAGCTTACTACAGCATTGAATCAATAGCGCCTGAATTTCCCAAGAAATGGTTATTGTTATCAAAATGGATCTCAAGTCATGGATACGATATTCTTATACTCCCATATTCCAAGCCTAAAGAATTATTATTTGCTTCTTTGTTCTCAAATGTAAAAAAAAGAATCGTCATGACGGGTGGAATATGGGGAAGAATAACGCTTCACCGTTGTTTACGTTCCAGATTATTAACGGATCCTCGTCACATGGCGGATGTTCTCTTGGATTTTGCTAGACATTTAAAATCAAAACCGGACGGAATAGCCCCTGATATTTTCTTTTCGGATGGGGAAAAAGACTGGGCAAGAGAACAAATCACAAGAAGATTTGATGGCGATTGGATAGTTGGCATTCATCCTGGATCTGCAGGAAATGCCTGCAACCTGCCAGCAAAGGAATACGGGAAAATTGCTCAATATATTCTCGAAAATACACAATGGGGGATTATAGTGACAGGCGGTAAAAACGAAAACAGTCTCATACATGATTGGCCGGATTTCGTTCTCAATCATTCAAGATGCTGGCTGACATTCGGCCTTTTTTCTTTGCGCCAGTTAACGTCTATAATTTCTTTTTTAGATGTATATATCTGTCCGACCACAGGACCTCTCCATATTGCAGCCGGCACAAAGACAATAACTCTTTCTCCCTTTTGTCCAATCCCCTACCGAGGGAAAACCGTGTGGGGCAATTCGGGTTCCACAAGCTATTTTATCGAAGGAGATCCAAGTCTTTGCAAGGTTTATAAGGAAGGTTATACGCACAATTGCGACTTTCATGGGCGCATTACCGGTGAAATGATTTTTGAAGAATTGAAAAGAATTTCGATACGCAAGAAGCGTCGTGATATATGAAATTTGACACGTTAGTTAACAATGTCAGGAAGGCATGTGGCTATCAATTCCCAAGACTTGGGAAATTTGGGTTCAATTTATTTTTCAAGTTTGTACCATCGCGCATAAAATGCGAATTATTTCAAGGAATCTGGATAAATTTTAATTTCAAAGATTCAACACAACGTGCAACATTTTGGCAAGGTCAAAGGTTTGAATTCCCCACAGCGGCGGTCTTGAAGGATTGGGGAGGGGGGAAGCGCTTTTTTGATATTGGTGCCAATTATGGATTTTACAGTTTTCTTATGTTGCATCAGTTAAGGGATGTAACGGTCTATGCCTTTGAGCCAAATCATATAACATTTAGGCATCTTGAGTCAACGAAATCAGTAAATAGCCTAGATAGGCTGAATATCTTTAATTGCGGACTAGGATCAAAAAGGGAATATTTGGAATTACACCCGGGGGTTGACGACTCGGGTCACTCGACCTTTCTAAATCATCCAGAATTTGCTTGTCTTTCGCTCGGGAAAATACCGATTACGACTTTTGATTCATGGACGCAAGATCTCGATATAAGTTATCCATATAAACCTGAATGGATAGCAAAAATCGATGTTGAAGGTATGGAGCTATCGGTGCTTAAAGGTATGGAAAGAGCGTTAACGAGCAAATCTTTTAAAGGCATCTGTATAGAGGTTTGCGAACACACCTTGGCGCTAAATGGTAATCAGCCTGAAGATATATTTCAGTTTCTGGATAAATTTGGATACCATCCAATAACTCGAGAAAAACTGATAACAAAATTCGGGAGAATTTCGACAATGAATGTCTTTTTTGTGCCAACGTGAACAACTGAAAAAATCTTCTCTTCTTCGTCATAAAAACTTCAGCACATAGTGATAATCTCTTATAGAAATTCTTATTGATAAATAAATGACGAAAAATCGACTAAAAGTACTCAAATACTATTTATTCAACAATAAGAATAATGTGCCTTTCTTCCAGTTACTTAAGTATTTTTTTGATACCTCATACGCAACAAAGGCTAAGAAAAAGGTTGAAAATATTTCAAAAGAGAATGATTTTTACAAAATCTACTTTAATGACATCGATAAGCCTTTGTTTTTCCCTTCTGAGTTTGGATTAAAATCTCTTGAGCAGGTAATTGTAGAATTATTTTATCCTGACAACTGGCATTATTATGAATTGCCACGGACAAAAGTAGAGGTAAATGATGTTGTCGTTGATTGTGGTGCAGCTGAAGGATTATTCAGCCTTCTTGTTTCCGAAAGGTGCAAGAGGATATATTTAATTGAACCACACCCGATGTTTATACAGGCTCTTCAGAAAACCTTTGAGAGATCAAATAATGTTGAATTACTGCAATATGCGTTATCGAAAAATGAATCTATCGCACATTTAACAAGTTGTGGCATATCATCAAAATTAAGTAGCGAAATTGATGGAATTGAAGTTAAAGTCACAACGCTTGATAAACTGTTTTTTGAAGAGAATATCCCCGTTTCGTATCTGAAGATCGATCTGGAAGGCCATGATTTTGATGCCTTAGTAGGTGCAGAAAAACTTATAAAACAAAATAAACCTAAAATTGCAGTCACAACGTATCATCAAATTGATCATGCAAAAATAATCGTGTCCTTTTTAAAGACAATAGACCCTTCCTATAAAATACTTGTAAAAGGAATTTATCAAGAGTCAGGTTCTCCTATAATGCTTCATGCTTGGGTATGAAATCATTTTAGTTTAAACGGACAACACATGTTATGAGCCTCATTGGTCATTAATGGACCCTAATCTTTTTACTTTTAAGAATAATTTTTATGCCATTCGTATCCTTGACGGTCTGATCAAGGCATTTATATATCTGGCAAACAAACTTGGCCTAAATCCGACCCAAAAAGGTCAAAAGAACCGCCTTCTCCTGATAGGCCAAACACATCTGGGTGACATACTCCTGGCAACCCCCGCCATCAGATTCGCCAAGCTTGCCAACCCGTCTTTGGAAATAATCTGTATCGCATCATCATCCAGCAAAGGCGTTCTTGCGGATAACCCATATATCACGGGGATAGAGGTTATTGATCTTCCCTGGTTTGATGAAAGACATGCGGGTTTCATTCGCAGCATACAAATATTTTTCTCATGGGTGAGGTTGATAAAAAAAGTAAATGCGGAAACGGGGATCAATTTAAGTTCCACCTCTTATCACCGTGAGCATCTGGCTATGTGGCTGGCTGGCATCCCCAATCGTGTCGGATTTTCACATAAAGGTTTTGATTGCTTACTAACTAAAGAGGTCCCTTTTATCCGGGGCGAATTGATTGCCCGGCAGAAACTCCGCATGATGAAGACCTGCCTCGGGATAGAATCAGGCAGTGACTCGTTAATACCGGATATATCCATTCATCCTTCGGAAGAGGGAAAAGCAGACCAGACATTTAAAAATCTTGGCCTTTTACCTGGGAAACTGATTATTGGGATCAATCCTGGCGCCCAGCACAACTATCTTTGGCCTGAAGAACATTTTATTCAGCTCTGCAGGATGATCTTTGAGCAATGGCAGGCTAATCTTATTTTCTTTGGCACAAAGAACACGGAGATCATGGTAGAAAGAATTCGTGCCAACCTTGCTTTCAAAACATTCTCTGTGGTAGGGCGCACGTCTTTGAAAGAATTCGCTGCCATGCTGAGAAAGATTGATTTATTAATTACCATCGACACCGGGGCACGGCATATTGCCAATGCAGTAGGGGTAAAATCCATCGTTTTTCGACACGGCGCAGACTCCGTGATTGAATTTGGTAAATATGTCGAGACGGAGGAAGTTCTATATTATCCGGTACCTTGTTCACCCTGCGGTAAAATAATCTGCCCACGGGGAACGCTGGATTGCGTAACTCAAATAACGCCCGAAATGGTTATGAAGGCCGTTACAATGGTTCTTACGGGCAAGGAATTGGTTCGAGATGATACGAAGTAGGTTTGGGAATTCAGCTACAATCTGGTTGATCGGTATATTTACCGTCGCCTTTGGATTGTTTTTTTTCAAAATTTTGACGGAGTCGATGGATAAATATGCGCTGCCGCTTGTCGTTCCCATTGGCATCGTGGTACTTTTCATTTGGGTTCTCACGGCCGGCCGCTATTGGTGGTTTGCCTATCCCGTCCTGACGTTCTGGGGCGGCTATATCTATTTAGGATTCAAGATCTATCCTGATGAAGTGGGTCTCTTAGTGGCAATCGCCGGCTTCCTTGTATATGCCGTAAAAAACAGAGAAGGTCTTCATCAAAACCGGCCGCCTCTGACATGGGCGCTCATCCTCTTAATTGCCTATTTCATCAGCCATATGTCTGTCAGCTTTTATCTGTCCAATCTGAGGTGGTTGACCGGCGGGGGGAGCATTATCCGTGTTTACTCGTCGGGACTGATAGCGCTTCTGTTTTGCTGGCTGTTTTATAAGTTCGGATCTGCTCAGGACGTCAAGACAGTCATCACGATTGTCTTCGCTGTGTTAGCTCTACGCATTCTATTATCGCTTATGTACTTTTCCGCCCCCGCTTTCTTTGATTTTGCAGAAGAGGATATGTTTATCCTTTATTCCTCTGCGGATTTAAGATTTTCCGCTCTTTATGAAATGATCTTGAGCATCGGCATTTATTATTTTACAGACAAGCGCCTTGTTAAAAATGCGATACTCTTATTCATTTTTTTATTATTTGTCATTATCCTGTTCGGTGAAGGACGTGTATCCACCGCTTGTGCAGCATCGATATTGATCATCTGGATGCTGCTGGCAAAAAAGGGGCGGCTGCTGGTTTATTTATCCCCCTTTGTCTTGATTCTCATCATTCAGGTTTTTGCACAGGCGCACCTGCTGTCGAACCTTCCCCTTGGAGTGCAACGGTCTTTGTCCTTCTTGCCCGGCCTGGAATCGCAATTGATTTATGCAACGGAGGGCAGCAACCAGTGGCATACGGACTTGTTCTGGTTGGGGTATGAGAAATGGACAAATACATGGAGTTCTTTTTGGGTAGGAAATATCGTTGATGCCAGGGATATCTATTCTTTTTTTAAATTAAATTATGCCATGCAACTGGAAATTGCCTCAGGCACCGCCCGTTACGAAAGTACCCTCTGGTCGGTATTGGCAACGTTGGGTGTCGTGGGCTTTTTCTTTTATGTTTCCGTCTTTGCCTTTTTATGCCGGGATTTCGTTGCTAAGGTGCTGAAGGATGGCATCATCAGCAGGAGTCATGGCATCTATGCGATGGCGGTTGTCTCTTTGACACCGATGATTCTGTTCGGATGGATCAGGGGCGGTTTCCCCGTCACTGAGATCCTGTTTTGCGTTATGGCAAAGGTGCTTTATGAGGAGCAAAAGGCAGAAATGATCAATATTTAAAAAAAGAGGAATAACTGTACCTTGACAATTCGAGTCTTGTTTGATGCTCATGTGATTGGCACACGGGAGACTGGCAATGAAACATATACTATAAACCTGCTCCAAGCCTTGTCCGATCTGCCAAATGTGAAATGCGGGGCTATTATTTTGCCGGGGAATGCGCTCCCGAGCTCATTATCAAACGTTGAACCTATTGTTTTAAAAACAAAGAACGATTGGAAACGCCTACTTGTTACGTTGCCTGACTTATACCGTTCATGGAGCGCTGATATACTGCACGTAAACTATGTGGGACCTTTCGTGAGTAGAGTACCATTTGTAACAACGTTGCATGATGTTTCTTATAAGCGTTTTCCTCATTTTTTTTCACCACGAGACAGGCTGCTTTTTGCGACTTTATTCCCCTTAAGTTTACAATCAGCAAAGGCGATTATCACCGTATCGCATCATGCCGAGCAGGAAATAGCGCACTTTTATCCAAGCTTAAAAAGCAAAACCTTCGTTACGCATGAAGCAGCAAATCCAATTTTTCGGAAAATCAACAAAAAAGAGGAGAATCCTATTCTCAATAAATTTACTATCCCTGATCGTTACATCTTAGTTGTTGGAAATTTACAGCCGAGGAAAAATGTATTGAGAATAATTAGAGCTTTTGCAGCCATCCAAAATCAGATTATGGAGACCAAACTGGTTATTGTTGGCCAGGCAAAATGGCAATCATCTGAAATAATGGAAGAGGTAAAAAGACAGCGAATAGAAAATAGAGTTATTTTTGCAGGTTACGCCACTGAAGAAGAACTCGTATGGCTATACAATGATGCCACTGTGTTTGTTTATCCATCTTTGTATGAGGGATTCGGTCTGCCAATCCTGGAAGCGATGGCGTGTGGCACACCTGTCATAACATCAAACATTACTTCGATGCCGGAAGTTGCGGGTGATGCTGCATTATTGGTCAACCCATACGATGAAAAGGAAATCGCTGATGCAATTATTCGTATCGTGAAAAATAAGGATTTTGCTAAACTGATATCTGAGAAAGGGCTTCAGAGATCCGGGATGTTTTCATGGGCAAAGACTGCTGAAGATACGCTAAAAGTCTATGAAATCAAGTTAAGATCTTCTAATGCAAAGCATTGTTAGTCATGAGAATCGCTCTTTTAGGAACCCGCGGCATTCCCGCAAGATATAGCGGTTTCGAGACATTTTATGAGCAATTGGCGGTTCGCCTTGTCAAGAGAGGTCATGAAGTAACCGTCTATAATCGCTCTCACTTCATCAAAGACATTCGAAAAGAGTATAACGGCGTTAAGATCGTTTCCCTCCCATCTATCCCAACAAAGCACCTCGACACAATAACCCACACCTTTTTATCTACGATTTACTCAGTTTTTTCCCGTTACGATATTGTATATTATTGCATTGTCGGGAACAGTCCTCTGGTCTGGATACCGCGTATTTTTGGTATGAAGACTCTATTAAATGTCGATGGAGAAGACTGGGCACGAGAGAAATGGTCGGGATTTGCAAAATGGTATCAGAAGAAGTGTGAATGGCTTGCATCTCGAACAGCCAATGTTATTGTCTCCGATGCACGCGGCATTCAGGAAAGATACAAGAAGCTCTACAATTCGGATACCGTATTCGTGCCTTACGGCGCTAATATCATCCGCGATGAAGGGCTTGCCGCCCTTAAGAAATGGCGGCTGCAGGCGGATCAATATATCCTCTATGTTGGGCGCTTTGTCCCGGAGAATGCCATCGATCTGCTTATTAATGCGTTTAAAATAGTTAAAACAGATAAGAAACTGGTTATCGTCGGCGATGCCACTTATGCCGATGAATATAAACGCCATCTTTATGAAATTGCGAATGACAGGGTTGTGTTTACCGGTTACGCCTTCGGAGCCGATTATGCCCAGTTAAGCAGCCATGCCTATCTCTATGTCCAGCCATCGGGGGTTGATGGAACAAGGCCGGCATTGCTTGACCAGATGGGGTTTGGGAATTGTGTGCTGGTCAGGAATAGCATGGTGAACATGGAAGTGATCGGAGATTGCGGATGTTTTTTTGAGAGGGACCGTCCATTGGAGAACCTTGTGGAAAAGCTTCAATGCTTGATCAATTCTCCGGAAGTCGTGCAAATTTTCCGTGATAAAGTTCGAACCAGAATACAGAACTATTATAATTGGGAATGGATTACTGACTTTTATGAAGATTTATTCAAAAGAATTATTTTGAATGAGCATTTTGTTTCCTACGACGACTTTCTTAATTTCAACCATTATCAATCATGAAAACAAATATTTACCGGACATTTTCTTCTTTGACCTATCAGTTGATCGATTTTGCGACCGTTACGGTTTCGATTTGGATTGCCTACAAATTGTATCGTATTTCCGGCATTGGAGAGAGCGTTATTTATCAAAAAGTCGATATCATTCCTGTGAGCATGGCTATAGGTTTATTTGTAATCGTCGTTATGCGTTTCTTTAAAGTATATCAAGCAAATTCAAGTGTTTTGAATGTTGAGGAAATTCAGAATACGACAAAGGGCATTACCAGCGCTTTTCTCCTGATCATGGTGATACTGGTTTTTGGACAATTTGCCATATCCAGGTACGTCATCATTTTTTCATATTTTATTTCCCTGACACTGGTTATCGGCTTAAAGACTTTTTTCTATCACGTTCAGTCCTTTTCTGCTTCTCTGCATAAACTGAACAGAAAAGTATTGATCTACGGGGCTGGCGAGCTGGGGCAGGCCCTTTACCACGAATTCAGCAATTCACCGAAATTCGGCATTATCCCCGTTGGCTTCATCGATGATAACCCTTTAATATTAGGGCGTAGCATTTCACGAAGTGGTTTTGACACCTCGACCGGGATCAATATCCTTGGGAACCGACATGACATAAAGAGACTGAAAGAATCATTAACCATCGATGAAATCTATATCGCTATTTCAAATATAGGCGCTGAATCTTTAAGGGAGATTCAAAATTTATTAAAGCAGGAGAACATCAAATGGAAATTCGTTCCGAATCTCTATAAAGCATCCATGCATAAGCTCAGAATAGAGCAAATCGGACAAATCCCCCTGGTCTCGGAAGAAGAAAGCAAGTCTTTTTATGTGCCATACGTGAAGCCCATATTTGATATTCTTGCTTCGCTGATAATATTGGTCATTTTATCACCAATTATTCTCATTATTATTCTGCTGATCAGGATGGACTCGAAAGGGCCTGTTATCTTCAGGCAGGATAGAGTCGGGAAAGATGGTGAAATATTCAAGATTTATAAATTCAGAACCATGGATGTTGACACAAATCCCTATTCTGTAAATCCGTTAGATCAAAATGACCTGCGCATCACAAAGATCGGGAAATTCCTCAGAAAAAGCAGTTTCGATGAAATCCCTCAGTTGTTCAACGTGCTCAAAGGCAACATGTCCCTTGTCGGTCCCCGGCCGGAGATGCCGTTCATTGTCGAACAATACAATGAAATCCAGCGCGAACGATTGCGGGTGTTGCCCGGCATAACCGGCCTTTGGCAGCTCAGCGGGGATCGGAAGAAAGCCATCCATGAAAACATGGATTACGATTTATATTATATTCAGAATGTTTCTTTTTTCATGGACATAGCCATCTTGATTGAAACCCTGATTTTTGCTTTCAGGGGCATTTGAAAAATAGGGTGACAGCGCCCCTATTTTAATCCACCAACTTTGCGGATAGGGGATCGGGGCGGGTACGGTGGTACCCAAAAACATGATTTGACTTTGTGCAGATCTTTGTTTATGATGCACACAAAATAAGACTTTTGTGCATCATAGGTAAAATATGCTAAGAGATATCGCCTTACTTCAAAAACGAGAACTGGAAAGTCGCCTTCAGGAAACCTATGTCGAACGGAAGATGTCGATATCCTGGGACCTCGGAGACGATCTGATCAAGGTCATCACCGGTCCACGACGTGCGGGGAAATCGTTTTATGGCGCTCATCTGATCCAACAGACCGACTCTTACGGCTACATCAACTTCGATGACGAACGGCTGACCGCCGTGGAAGATTACGATGAAATTGTCAGCGCCGTAAACGCCGTCTTCGGCAATCCTCGCTATCTTTTTTTTGACGAGATCCAGAATCTGCCCCGCTGGGAGATGTTCGTCAATCGCCTGCAGCGACAGGGGTTCAGGCTTCTGATCACCGGGAGCAACGCCAATTTGCTCTCTTCGGAACTGTCCACCCATCTCACGGGCCGTCATGCCTCTCTTGTTCTGTTTCCCTTCTCTTTCGGCGAGGTCTTGGCCGCGTCAGGAGGAGAGCGGACCGGGATCGAGAACATGGCCGCGCTGGACGCGTACGCAGAGCAGGGGGGCTATCCGGAACCTCTTCTCAAAAAGATCGATCGCCGCGACTATCTTCGCAACCTGCTGCAATCTACATTGTACAAGGACATCGTCAAACGGTTCAAGGTCAGGTCGGTCCAGGGGATCGAAGATCTGACCCTTTATCTGATGTCGAATATAGCGCGCGAGTATTCGTTCAATGCACTTTCCGGGGTAACGAAGTGCCGCAGCGTCCATACGATCGATAAATATATCCGCTATCTTCAGGAAGCCTATCTGGTTTTCTCGCTCCCGCGCTTCTCTTTCAAGGTGAAGGATCAGGCGGGACACAACAAGAAAATCTACTGCACCGACAATGGTCTGGCGGTATCGGCGGGCTTCCGTTTCAGTGAGGATAGGGGTGCGCTCTATGAGAATCTCGTGGCCATTGCTCTGAAAAGAGAGGAAATCGCCGGTCGAATTTCTCTGTTCTACTGGAGGAGCCGGCAAAACGAGGAAGTGGATTTTATCATCAAAGAGGGGTTGCATGTGACGCGGTTGATTCAGGTCTGTTCGGACATCACGAATCCGAAGACGCTGAAGAGGGAAATGCGGGCGCTGATCAAGGCGTCTCAGGAGCTGCATTGCGATGAACTCTTGCTGATCAACGACCGCGTTGACCGGACCGAGACATTCCGATGGCAGGATGTCGAGCGCCCGATCAGGTTGATGCCGTTGTGGCAATGGCTGGCATAAATAGATAAAAATATTGAGGTCTTTAAATAGGACGCTCAACGCCCTTCATCTTGCAATTGCGTCGGCGATTTAAATAGCGATAGAGCCCCTTCTGTAAATCCATTGGATCAAAATGACCCGCGTATCACAAAGATTGGGAAATTCCTTAGGAAAATCAGTTTCGATGAAATCCCCCAGTTGTTCAACGTGCTCAAGGGCAAGTTTGGGGGTCAGGTCTCAAAATTTAGCGTTTTGCGTGTTTGCACTTGCAAGTCCTGGGGTCAGGTCTCCCGCTCCAGCATTTTTGCGCAACGCTAAATTTAAAGACCTGACCTCACTTGCACAGCCCCAAGAATTATCGACCGATCCTCTATTATTTATGTTGCAAATATACACATATCATGTATAATTAATCATGCTATTTGAATGGGATCCCCCAAAAAGTATTGCCAATAAAGAAAAGCACGGCATTGACTTCGAAACAGCCAAAAGTCTTTGGTCGGATGAGAACCGGGTGGAAATTCATGCTTCGTACCCTGTAGAAAATCGATGGATCCTGATCGGCCAGAAAGACGATAAACTATGGACGGCCATCTATACATTACGCGACAATGCCATCCGTATCATTTCGGTAAGAAGATCCAGGGGAAAGGAGGTGGATTTATATGACAAAAAAGTCGCTCGCAAAGAATAACAGCGAATTTGATAGCCGTTTTGACAATGGAGAGGACATTCACGAACTGGTCGATATGTCGAAGGCCACGATCACCCGGCCCGGAAGAAAAGTTCGTCTAACACTGGACGTTTCAGAGGCTCTGGTCAAGGACCTGGACGACATCCGGAACAAAATAGGCGTTGACCGCAGTGCCATTATCAAGATCTGGCTTCATGAAAGGGTGCAGCAGGAAAAAGCTCTTTAAGAAAAATAGGGAGGACAGCGCCCCTCGTATTTTCTGTTTCTCATACACATTCGTTGGATGTATGATAGGATATTGCCGTCCGGTCTTAGGAAAGTGAGGTGAATAAGATGAATGTGAAGTACATAACCGATGATTCCGGAAAGCGTTCCGCCGTCATTGTGCCGCTGGAAGAATGGGAGTCCATCGCGGCAAGAATCAACGCCTTTCGAGAGGATCTGGAAATCCTATCGCCGGAAGATGAAATTGAACGGCGGGAAGCGTATGACGAACTGAAACGAGGCGAGACGCTGAATCTCCGGGAGGTCGTTAAGAATTGGTGAATGATCACACAGAACGCCTATACGTGATCAGTCGCAAAGCGGATCAATTCATCCAAAGTCTCCCCGTAAAACTGCGGCGGCGCATCAAAGAAGCCGTAGATTGCTTGATCAAGGGCGATGTCCATCATCTGGACATCAAGCCCCTTTCCCCTTATCCTCACGAGTATCGGCTGAGAGTCGGGAAGATTCGAGTCCTGTTTCGTGCGGATAAAGAGCTTCTATTCATTTTCAAGGCCGGATTCAGAAGCGATATATACAAATAGGTTAAATAGGGACAGCGCCCCTCATATTTTTCCGGTTCTGTTTTTTATGGAATCAATGTTATAGCGAATGTGATATGATACTCGTAAAGGTTAACGAAACTGAGGGGAAGTTGGAGTGTAAAGGAGGAAACGATGTATTCCATGGAATCTTCTGAACTGTTGGCGAGGATCACAGTGAATCCGGACGTCATGGTTGGAAAACCTGTGATCAGGGGGATGAGAATCACTGTCGAACAGATTTTAAAGGCATTGGGGGGCGGTGTTTCTGCATCGGGTATTTTGGAGGATTATCCTGAGTTGGAGCCGCAGGATATCCAGGCGGCCATCTTGTATGCATCGGAACGTATTGAAAATGAGAAGGTTTACGTTGTGAACGGTTAAGTCGTCATGACTGCAACAAGACTCAAGTTTATGGTTGATGTTGGGGTCGGAAAAAGTCCCCGGATGCCTCCCCTCCACATGCCCCTCCTCAACGGCACGAAAAACTACAGCACTCTTTACCTGGAAAAAGACGTCGTCAGCGACCCCCTGAAACCCTTCACCCTCCGCCGCGCCCCAGTTCCCGCTACTTTTCGTTCTTGACACAGACATTGTTTGATTATATGATCGTATCAAATTATCAAGAGCGAGGTCCATTATGCTTCAGATCACTGCCACTGAACTGGCCCGAAAATTCAAGCAGATGATGAATCTGGTCGAATTTCAGGGAGAAGAATTGATCATTGTCCGTAATAACCATCAGGTGGCCAAGATCATCCCGGGGCCGGCAACCATGACGGCTCTCGAAGCCATGTCGGATCTTTACCGAACCTTGCCTGAGGATGCGGGGGCGACATGGATGAAAGACAGCCGGGAAGGCGCTGCGGCCGATCTCTCCGAGGTGCGTGATCCTTGGGCTTCCTGATCGATACCTGTATCTGGGTGGCCGTCGAGCGGGGCGCCTTGGCCCCGGCGGACGTTGCGCTGTTCACCGGCGCGGAGGCCGTTTACATTTCACCCGTCACCATTGCAGAGTTGAAATTCGGCGCCGAGAACACGTCCGACCTGAACATCCGCCAGAAGCGTCAGGCGGCCCTACATCGGCTGAAACGAAAGCCCATTCTGCGCATCGATGAAACCACCGGAGAAATATTCGGCAGCCTAACTGCCCAGATGAAGGCCTTGGGACTCCAGCATCGATACCGGTTGCAGGATTTGTGGCTCGCCAGTCAGGCTATACAGCATGGTTTGACCTTACTCACCTATAATGGGAAGGATTTCATAGATATTCCGGGATTATCGCTACGTGTTCTATAATGGGGAAACCGGGACAGCGCCCTATTTATTCATTCAGGTGATATACATTGACATGTATCACATTGCATGATAGGATCCTTTCGCGGTTCAATGCTGAAAAGAATTTATCATGAGGTATGAGGTAACGAGATGAAGAGTGCAAGAACCATCATCACGATTTCAGAGCAGGAAAAACGTTGGCTGGCCGCATACAGCGGACTGCACGGTGTTTCCCTGGCGGAGGCCGTTCGTAGAGGCATCGCCTGCCTGAAAGCGGCGGAAGGTCATGGAGCCTACCGGAAACTTGTGCAGGATACCCAGGGGATCTGGATGCGGGGCGATGCCCTGCGTTACCAGGAAGAGATTCGCTCGGAATGGGGAAAACAGTAATGTTGGAGAGGCTTCTCGATTCCGTCATCCTCATTGATCATCTCAACAGCGTCCCGCCGGCGACGGAATTTATCCTTGCATTGGACCCGGAGAAAACGGCCATTTCTGTGATCAGCTATGCCGAGATTCTGACGGGGCTGGACGAAGAGGGGGGGCGGAAAGTCCGTCCGCTGCTTCAAAGCTTCGAGATGTTGGAAATCGACGCTGTTGTAGCCGAGAAGACCGCTGCATTGAGACGGCAATACGGCTGGAAGCTGCCCGATGCCTTCCAGGCGGCCGTTGCCATAATCCACGATGTCAAGTTGTGTACACGCAACACCAAAGACTTTAATCCGCAGCAACATGCCTTCGTTGAAATCCCCTACAAGTTAATGGGGTCAGGTCTTGAAATTTAGCGTTTTGCGCTAAATGAGATTTTACTTGCAATTAGCGTCACTATATGAAACTGTAGTTGCATGAAGAAAAGATCATTCTGGGTAGAACAGATAGGCAAGGCTTGGGAAAGTCGCTCTGTTATATGGCTCTCCGGGGTCAGGCGAGCCGGAAAGACCTTTCTGAGCCAGAGTCTTGCCGATGCTGAATACTTCGATTGCGAACTGCCCAGGGTTCGGGTGATGCTGGAAGATGCCGAAGGATTTCTACGACTCCTCCGGGGGCGCACCATTATCCTCGATGAAATCCACCGTCTGCAAAATCCATCCGAGCTTCTGAAGATCGCTGCGGATCACTATCCTGAAGTGCGGATTCTTGCCACCGGCTCTTCCACCCTGGGCGCATCCGCCAAATTTAAGGATACGCTGACGGGTCGTAAGGAGTCCCTCTGGCTCACTCCC
>JAPLKA010000005.1 GCA_026388315.1 Pseudomonadota bacterium
GCTATTATTTATTTCTTCCTCATTCTCACCTTTACATCAGACAGTAACATCATATTGCAGGCATTGATAAGAGTTGCTCTGTTTATTGCCATCGGGGGAATCATCACATTTTTATCGATACGGCGCAAACGGGCGGAGGAGGAACGGGAGAGGCTCATTCTGGAGCTCAGGGAAGCGCTTTCCAAAGTCAAAACTTTAAGTGGATTGCTCCCCATTTGTGCTTCCTGTAAAAAAATACGCAATGATAAAGGATACTGGGAACAGATGGAGATTTACATAAGAGACCATTCGGAAGCGGAATTTTCCCATGGTATCTGCCCGGAGTGTGCAGCAAAATTGTATCCTGAGTACTATAAAAAGAAATGAATAAATGTTTTTAGATACCAAATGCGCCATTGGCAGGTGGAACGGGAAGTCGGAAGTAATGATTCTTGAAATAGTGTATATTTCTAATGGCAATCATTAGCCCTTATATGTATAATCGAAGATAAGAATAAGCGTAAAGAACAATAGAAAAACCAACTTTCAGTCTGGTACAAGTATGAAGGGAACATCAATTTATTAGAAAGGAGTAGAATGGTCATAACCAAAAAAGCGAGTTTTCTCTGGGCGTGCTGTTTCTCCATAATCTTTTTATTCCTTTCCATATCACAAGTTCATGCAATCAATCTTTCAAGCGAGGAGAAGGAATACCTTCGCACAAAAGGCACAATCGTTTTTGTCAGCCAGACACGATACCCTCCCTTTGAGTTCACAGATGCAAACAGACAGCACGAAGGCATGATGCTCGACATTGCCCGCTGGATGGCCGTGGAAATGGGCTTCAAGCCGGTGTTCACAGATATGACATTTCAGCAGGCACAGGAAGCCGTTCTTTCAGGCAAGGCAGATATACTCACCAGCCTTTTCTACAGTGACAAGAGGAAAGAGAAATTCGAGTTTACCGGAACCATTTTTGACGTTCCCGTGTCGATTTTTGTCAGGACAGAACGAACGGATATCAAGGATCTCAACGATCTGAACGGCAAGACAATTGCCATACAGAAAGGGGACTATGCCAGGGATTTCCTGGAATCCAAAAAGATACGTTTCAATACACTGGACACGAAGGACTTTGCCGAAGCCACCGATATGGTCATAGCAGGCAAGGCAGATGCAGTCATAGGCGACGAACAGATCGTCTTTTACCACATTTTCAGCAACCGGCTGACAGCTTATATCAAGAAGGTGGGTGAACCGCTTTACATCGGCATGAATTGCATGGCGTCGAACAAGGATAACGCCATCCTCGCCCACATCCTGAACAAGGGAATCAATAAGGTCAGGAAGTCGGGTGTACTGGATAAAATCAGCACGAAATGGCTGGGAACAAAATTCAGCCATCAAGAATCGTTTTTGGAACGCTATCTCTGGCCGTTGTCTGCTGCTGCCGGAGGCATTCTGTTGTTATCACTGTGGGTGTGGGCCTGGAATGTAAGGCTGCGAACACTGGTCCGAAAGAAAACAGAGGTTATCGCTCGCCGCGAGGAGGCCCTGCGGGAGAGCGAAGCCAAATACCGCAATATCTTCGAGAATATCGTGGAAGGCATCTTCCAGACAACACCTGGAGGACGTTTTCTTACTGTCAATCCTGTACTGGCACGTATATTAGGGTATAGTTCACCGGAAGAATTGATTGAGACAATCACAGATATTAGCATGCAGATTTATGTGAATCCTGATGAGCGTAATGAGTTTCTCTGTATCATTCAAGAAAAAGGCTTAGTAACAAGCTTTGAACTACAACTGAGAAAAAAAGACTGGAGCACCTTCTGGGCATCTATCAATGACCGCTCTGTTTATGATGAGAACGGTCAACTACTCTACTATGAGGGCACGATAGAAGACATCACCTCCCGCAAGCAGATGGAGGAGGCCCTGCGGGAAGGCGAAGAGAAATACCGTGGTATCTTTCAAAATGCTGTCATGGGAATTTTCCGAACCACTCCAGATGGTCATTACTTGAGTATCAACCCTGCCGGAGCTAAGATGTACGGTTATAAGTCGGAAGAAGAGATGACACGGTTGGTCACAGACATGGGTCATCAGATATATGTTCACCCCGAAGACCGGAAACGGTTGAAAGAACTGATAGAAAACGATGGATTTATTGAAGGCTTCGAGGTAGAGCATTATACCAAAAACGGAAGCACAATATGGGTTTCCATGAATTCACGTGTTATCCGTGATAATTCGGGTACCATACTTTACTATGAAACCACTTCTCAGAACATCACCGAGCGCCTGTCTGCCGAACAAGCAGGCAAGCAGGCGCAGGAGGCCCTGCGGGAGAGCGAAGCCAAATACCGCTCCCTGTTTGAAGATGCCGTAGAAGGCATCTTCCAGACCACATCGGAGGGAAGATTCATCTCCGCAAATCCTGCCCTGGCAAAGCTCTTCAAATATGATTCCCCGCAGGAACTCATGGAGCAGATCACCGATATCGGCAGACAGCATTATGTGAATCTGGAAGACCGCGAAACATACAAAAACACCCTTGAAAGGAAGGGGGTTATCAAGGGATTTGAGACACAACTCATCAACAAAGACGGAAACACTGTATGGGCATCCTTAAACGCCCGGGCGGTGAGGGATGAAGAGGGTGTAACCATTCGCTATGAAGGAACCCTGGAGGACATAACCACCCGAAAGCGGGCGGAAGAGGAGCTGCGGGAAAGCGAATCCAAATTCCGGACCCTTTTCGAGTCTGCCAACGATGCTATTTTCTTGATGGATCAGGATATCTTTATTGACTGCAACTCAAAGACCTTGGAGATGTTTGGTTGTACCAGGGAACAGATCGTCAGGCAGCCTCCTTACCTGTTTTCCCCGGAAGTTCAGCCTGATGGAAGAAAATCCGCGGAGAAAGCACAGGAGAAGATCGATGCGGCGCTCAGAGGTCAGACACAGTCCTTTGAATGGAAGCACAGTCGTTACGATGGAACTCTATTTGATGCAGAGGTCAGCCTGAACGCCTTTAGCAATATAGGTAAATACTACCTTCAGGCTATTGTTCGTGACATTACCGAACGTAAGCAGACGGAGGAGGAAAAGCGTAAACTGGAGGCGCGGTTGCAGCATGCAGACAAGATGGAATCCATCGGGACACTGGCGGGCGGCATTGCGCATGACTTCAACAATCTGCTCATGGGGATTCAGGGCTACGCTTCCCTGTCGTTAA
>JAPLKA010000006.1 GCA_026388315.1 Pseudomonadota bacterium
ACCATCACTGCATCAGCGGGCGAAAACGGCTCAATCACTCCTTCTGGTGCAATCACTGTGAATCAGGGCACCTCTCAGAACTATGCAATAACCCCATCTACGGGCTATCAGGTAGCTGATGTCCTCGTGGACGGCGTTTCTGTCGGTGCAGTCAGTACCTATACATTCAACAACGTAGCAGTCTCTCATACGATCTCGGCAACGTTTACTTATCAGCTTCCCACTATTAACAGTGTGTCATGTCCCGGTTCTCTTCATACCGGGCAGTCAGGCACCTGCACTGTATCCGCCTCGGCAGCAGCCGGCACGCTCAAGTACGCATGGACCGTGCCGGGCGGAAGCGCGGGAACACCCACTGATGCCATAACTTCGGTTACCTTTACAACCGCAGGGGTGAAGACGGTAAGCGTAAAGACTTACATCGATGAGGATGTGTCGGTATTCGCCACATCAAACAAAACACTTACAATAAATGGCTCAGACCTTACCTTATCAGTGAACTGTCCCGAAGCAGGTTCCGAAAGTCAGGTTTTAAGCTGTACTGCCATAGGGTCCTCCAATTGGGGGGAAATTGCTTTTCTGTGGAATACCGATTCGGGCGGCAACATAGTAGGCGCAAACAACACGGCTACGGCAACTGTAGCGTTTAGCACTGGAGGTAATCATTTCGCCAGGGTAAAGATGTATCTCGTTGAGGCTCCGTTTATATTTATCGAGAAGGCGGCAAACATCACCGTGGTGGTTCCCCCTACAATTTACAACGTGGGCTGTAACGAAGAGGTGTATCTGGGGCAGCCGGTGAATTGCTTCGTAAGCGCCGGAACACTGGGCGGTACACTGAAACTCCGGTGGAACGCCGTCGATGGGCAGATTAGTGCCCTGTCAGCATCCACCACCGATATTATATTTGATACCCCAGGTGTAAAAACCGTTACAGTAAAAGCCTCCATCATGGAATCGCCCTCGATAGAGACGAACAGGCAAATGCAGGTCAATGTCCTGGACAATCCGATTACAGCGGAGGTAACGTGCCCCGAAGAAGTAATATCAAACGAAACGTTCACATGTACTGTTCAGGGAAATACGCCCCCCTGGGGGACGCTGGCTTTTGACTGGCTGGAGGGCAGCAGTAACAAGCCGGTAGCAAACGGCGGTTCAGTAAATATCACAGCCAACAGGGACGGCACAATGTTGGTACGGTTAGTGGCATCGTTGATAGAATCATCTACGAGAAGAATAGAGGTGAAAAAAACGGTCAAAGTTATAGGAGAGAAGAACGTAATTCCTGTCGTAACGGGCGCCAGAACTGTGTACATTGATGCAGAAAACACATATAAAGCAACGGCGCCATGTCTGACTTCTGCAAAATGCACGGTAAAATGGCGACACAACGGAGAGGAAACGGCAGGGGATACGCTGAATATAATCTTCACGGCTCCGGGAAAATATGAGTTAGAGGTGGAAACAACCCTCGCAGGGACAGAATCGGTAAGAACGATAAAGCATGTTGTGAATGCAGTCGACTTTCCCAGAATCCCCGTCAGTATATCGGGGCAGAAGGCAGTATGGGTTGGTGAAGAGTATACCTATACCGCCGTGATACCACTAAAATTTAGCGGCCTGAATATCCTTACGAGATGGACGCTCCCGGATAACTCTACTGTTGATGGCAGACAGGTAACGATGACCCCGACAGCAGAAGGAACAAATACCCTGCAATGCGAAGGATGGGTTGATGGTCACAGGGAAGAAACGTTAAGAACGGCACAGTTCAAAATCACGGCAGTGGGCTACAGCTTCCCTGTTCCGAAAATTAATGTGAAAAAGACGGAAGGGTTAGGGCCATATAATGTGACGTTCAAGATTGATTACACGGTTAAAAAGATCATGGGACTTCAGTACCGCATAGCCTACAACTGGAATTTCGGTGATGGAGAAACACTGACGACCACCAATACAATTGTCCACCACCTTTTCAAGAAGATAGGCACATATAATGTAACGATGACCGCGACAGACCAGTATGACAATACAATAACGGACAATGTGACGATAACCGCTGGCACGTCTCTTATAGAGCTTGGCTTCAAAGTCTCTGCATCAAACAAGACCATGCGGGCTCCGCTCGATATCTACATAAGAAGCGCCATAGCAGGGAAAACATCACTTGACAGGCTTGAAAGCCATGTATGGAAGATAGACGGGGTTGCCGTTGAAAACACCAAGTCTGAATACATGAAGGCTACCTTCAGTGAACCGGGCGATCATACCGTTACCTTTACGGTTGTTATGGGCAGCGGCGCGACTGCGACAGATTCGGTCGATATTACGGTGGTTCCGAATCAACCTCCGACTTGCACCATCGACCACATATTGGTTACGGGCAATGTGTCCCTGAAGGCAAAATGCACTGACCCGGACGGAAGGATTTCTTCATACAAATGGAATCTGGACGACGGCAGGGACTACAGGAATAGTTCGGGTAACATATCATTCAAGGCGCCGGTGACACGCACATACAACATCGGTCTTAAAGCGACGGACGATTCTGGCGCAGAAGCCGAATTTAGAAAAGAGATTACGGTTACAAGGTAAAATAGCTAATATCAGTGGGGAGCGTAAACACCCCACTGATATTTTAAAAGATGGAGTTGATTATGGTGATGATAAACAGAAATATTGATGATCCGATGACGTTTTTCTTTTGGGAAGTAGATGAAATTGTTGTTATCTCCGCCACTGTATTTATAGGCATCATGGTCAACATGCTTTTTGCTCTTGGGATTGTGGGTTTCATATGTGCCTATATCCTGAGGAAGATCAAGAAAAACAGTTCAGAGGGCGTGATGATACATTTCCTGTATTGGCATGGATTCATACCATTGAGAAATTGCCCGAAAAGTTACATCAGAGAATTGTCAGAATAGGCTGATTGAAAATTGTTGTGGGTTTTATTGGCTTCCTACATGTAAGATATGAAAATGTTTCACTGCCTATTCGTAACAACTTACACCACCAAAAAAAATGAAATACAAGGCGGCACCTCCCGCCTATGCATATTATTTTGATAAAGAGGGTTGAATTTAGCTTAAGTTTTAAAAATATTGTCCGATAATCACAATAGGTGGTGGTATGACAATATCTGATTTCCAGATTAGCACCGTTATAAAAAGTTACACAATGAGTTTGAGGGCTAAAGCAAAGGTTGCCGAAAAAGAGCAGGCGAATGGCAGCATTGTGCACGAGGATCAGGTAACGATATCAGAAGTCGCAAGAAGAATGTTGTTTGAAAGAATAGGGGAGCAGATGTTGGAGAGATTTAGGGGGCCCGACGAGGAAGGATATACCACTTCTACTACTTATAGTGGATGATAATGCAGAGATTAGAGAAATTGTTCGGGAGTATCTCAGTGATAACGATTGTCTCATCAAAGGGGTAAGCAAGTGTAAGAGACATGAGAAAAATACAACACAAACCCCAGGCCACTATCGTTACAGATTTAAAAATGCCGAACTATCCGGCATGAACTGATAAAACCCATTAAACAAAAGACTGATATTACGGAATTCTATCACGGGATATGTATCTGTTGATTATGCAATTGAAGCAGTAAAAATATGTGTCTTTGATTACATCAAATCTTTCAGTTTACTTTACTATCCCAATATTCAATATAGTCAATATACCCCTTTTGTGTCCATCAAGGTAAAAACCCCACCTCTCGCAGAAAGAAGTGGGGTATACAACAAATCCCTTTCCCATCAACATCTACCGAAAGAGATGGATCAGATTATCTTGAAATGTCAGAATCATCAACTTTTCAACATGTTTTTGTGGGTAACAGTCTCGTAATATTTTTAAAATATCCTGCCTCTTCTCCCATTTTTCTTATCGGAGACGGGAACGCCTCCGTCCATATATACATGCGAAGTAGGATGCTGAAACAAGTGTGGCTGATTATTTCTCCCATATGAATCAACGACTGTTGCCGGAGAAGCAGCACGCCTAAACGAAGAAACCCCTTTTGCCATTAGGATTTCTGCTGTTATTAATATAGTTATTGTTATTTGGATATCTTTATAAACGGAACCAACTTTTTTCAGATACACCGGACAGAAACAGAAAGATAAGTGTCATCTTCAGATGCATACACAGATCCTGCAGATGAAACACAATATAATTAGAACTCACCAGCATCTCATTCCCCAACCAATCATATATGTACATCGTTGCCCAGAGCTTACTCACGTTCAAGAGAGTGTGCTCATGTCTGATACTATTGGTTTATATTATCTTAAATAGCAAATATACCTTGACATTATTGAGAGTTATGTTAATAATTCATCGTAGATGACTGTTTCTGCAATAGTCTACCCAACAGGTAAAGTCTATTTGCCTGATAATCATAGATATATTCAAACATATTCAAGGAGGTAGTTGGAAATGACAAAGGCAGAAATTGTAGCAAAGGTAGCAGAAGATGTTAAAGTTACAAAAAAAGTTGCAGAAGGAGCATTCCAGACAATCATCAGTTGCATTGAAGGAGCGCTCAAGAAGGGCGAGAAAACAACAATCGTAGGTTTTGGCACATTCTCAGTTGCTGATAGGAAGGCAAGAAAGGGCGTTTGCAGCAGGTGCAGCATTAAAAGCAGCGGTCAGCGGAAAGGCAGCAGCCAAGAAAGCAGTAAAGAAGGCACCGGCCAAACCGAAGAAGAAATAAATTCAAGCGAAGCGGGCCTTCGGGTCCGCTTTCTTTTTTTAAGAAATATCACAAAGTGAGTTTTTATGTAAAAAGGGAGGAGGTATAAGTCTATTCCCGGTAGAATCTATCGGCAGGAAGGGATCTCAAATAATTGGTTTCCATCTCGTCAAGAGTTTGCGCTAAGGTTCTGTTTGGAATAGCAGTTTTCTCAAAAAATATATTTATTTCTGCAAAAAGCCTTATATAGCTGTCCTTGACCTGCTGGGAAAACTGTGTAATCTGTTCTTCCCGATCCTTTGTTTCCTGTATAATATCTTTGAAGACTTCCCGTTCTTCCCGGGTC
>JAPLKA010000007.1 GCA_026388315.1 Pseudomonadota bacterium
GCCGGAGAGAATGCCTGTTACCTGCTCCTGGCATTTATCTCACTGAAGATGGAGATGAACTGGAGAACAACGAAAATAGGGAAGGTACGTCCTAATTTGCCCCTCTATAAAAAATTTACACAATTATGTTGACAGTACCCACTGCGAAGCTTCCAACCGGTTTGATAGGGGCAACTCCACGTTACCCTCAGTTTCTTCTGGTAATCATTTATCCCTGAGCATCTTCAACAGTCAACACTTTGTTGTGAGTAATTACCGGCCTGTTGCCCAAAGAACTCTTTTCATAGTATCCCGGAAGAACTTTTCCCGAGTCGCGACTTCAAGCTTCCTTGAGCACCCTGCTGATAAGCTGAAATGTGCCTGCGGCCAGGCCGCGGTTAGGCCAATCTGATTTGTTCGAAGCCCAGCGGCAAGCTTGAAGATTGAGCGGAAGTGAGTCGTTGCATGGGTAAAGCGCGCGCAGCGGAGCAGCGAGGGTAAAGGTTCAACGGCGAAGCCGCAACAGTGTTCCGGCCATATCAAATGAGAAAAGTCGGGAAACTCCAAATTAAAAAACTTGACAGATTTACAATATTATTTACAATAAAGGGTGTAATTACTAAGCTATAAAGGCAATCAAAAACACTAAAAAAGGGGAGGAAACGATATGGCAACAAAGAAAACAGTTGAGAGTCCGGAATTTATGCACCTGCCTCTTGAAGACATTATAGTGGAAGAACAGATTCGCTCAAGCATCGATACGGAGAGTGAATCCTTCAAAGCCCTTATGGAATCGATTAAAGACAGGGGTATCTTAGAACCTGTCCTTGTGACACCGAAAGACGGCAAATACTTGCTCCTCTGCGGAGAACGCCGTTATCTTGCTGCCCAGAAGTTGGGGCTCACATCCATTCCCGTTCGAATCATCGATGCAGTAACTCAGAAGGATAAAATCCTTGCTTATCAACTGACGGAGAACCTTCAGAGAGAAGACTTCAATCCAATAGATCAGGCAAAGGGGATATTGGCATATATTCAAGCGAAACACCCCGATAAGGGATACGATCTGGATGGGGTTATGAGTGAATTGGTGAGTTATGATAGGAGACCCGAAGACCTTTCCAAGGAAATTGCCGACACAGTGTCGGCAATCGCTAAAATCTCTGCAAAGTCAACAAGGACGTTGCTTCGCACGCTTTCACTTTTAAAACTATCTCCTGAAATTCAGGTAGCAATCAGAGCAGGAAATCTCCCTGTTTCGCAGGGGTATATTTTTGCTGCCAACCTCGATTGTCCCGATCGTGACAAGATCTTTGAGGCCATCATGAAGATACCCGTTACTAATGCCACCCTGAATAATCTGCTCACTGCATACAAAAAAGCCAAACCGGACCCTGGCAAAACAAAGCCCCTACCTATGAAGAAGCAGATTGCCGGCTTACGATCCTTTGAATTACGCATTGAGATGGGCTTTGCAACATACACAAAGCCCGACCTTGTGACGCTTCTTGATGAACTGCATGTTTTCTGTGCTTTAGTGGAACTGCGGATACCGATTGCCCCTGAACCTGCTCCGGAGAAGAAAAAGCCACCACAGGTATGAAGAAACCCGTGAAGCGTTATGCGTAAAGCGTGGAAAAACGAGATACGAGGAACGAGATACAGTATTATTGTTAATAGTGAAAAGTGAAAGACAGCCGCAGGCCGAAGGAGCGGAGACCTATCCAAGGAAATTGCCGACACAGTGTCGGCAACTGCTCAAATAGTATTAAAGTCAATAATTACGATGTCTTGCACGTTATAGCTCTTAAAACTTCCCGAAAGGATTTGGATGGCAATTTCGGATTTGTCATGGAGACATAGGGACATCCTAAAAACTAAACCCAAATATGTCATCAGGAAGGTGTCGGGGTATCCCGGAGCAAACCGTCGAGAGGCGAGGAAGCTTGGTCTTTTGCGTATGCAAAAGTTCCGAAGCCGAACGCGAGCGATTGAAGCCGCCGGAGCGCAATGAGCGTGTTTGAGAGGGATGGTCCGACACCCATGATGATCCTAATGATAA
>JAPLKA010000008.1 GCA_026388315.1 Pseudomonadota bacterium
GGTGATAGAACACTACAAAGACTACGGCTTCCGGGGGGCGCTGAAGAAACCTTTTAGTTTTGATGAATTTGAGGAAATGGTAAAGAAGGTTATAGGTACAGAAGCATAATATATTCCCATTACCAGGGAGAGCGTTTCAAGTGGTAATCGGGGACGTAAAGAAGCTCATAGCTCAAGGCTCATGGTTTATAGCAAAATAAAAGGACGTGGGGATGTAGCTCCCCCCCCTGCCCCAAGCAAAAGTCAGGCAGAAGAATACATTGGTTTTGAAGAATACAGTATGGAAACCACTCAATTAAATCGTATTTACAACAAATTACGGAAATTTTTAACCAACCCGGAAGAACTCTACCTTGTCCAATCGATTGAGACACAAACGCTATTCGTCTGCGAAAAGAACACCATTATCGAGCGATATGACGCCTCTACCTCCCGTTTCGGCAACGGTAATCGTGAGAACTCCTTCAAGACACCCCTCGGTGTCCATCAAATCAAGGAGAAAATCGGGTCCGGAGCTCCTGCGGGGCGTATCTTCAAAGAACGCATGGATACAGGCATCAATTGGGATCAAGTTTTGAAGGAAGATAATTTGATACTGACCCGCATTCTGCGACTGGAAGGCCTGGAGGAGAGAATCAACAAGGGCGCGGGGGTGGATTCCTATGAGCGCTTCATCTATATCCACGGCACCAACCAAGAGGATCTGGTAGGTACCCCCTTGTCACACGGATGCCTGGCCTTACGGAATCCGGATATCATTCGCCTATTTGAAATTGTCAGGGAAGGCGCGCTCATCTGCATCGATCCGCCGCCCATAATTATTGACAAAAGCCCGTGCCGGAGCGTCCATTTCACCGGTATTTTCGGCACCGGCATGAGCGCGCTCGCACAATATCTGCGCTTTCAGGGGATTGCGGTCTCCGGTTCCGATCGTTTATTTGCCAGCGAGGATACCGCCTCCATCCGGCAATCGCTTGAGGAGCTCGGGTGCGCCATAGTCAATCAGGACGGTTCAGGTGTCGGTGCGGATACTGATGTAGTCTGCATCTCAACGGCTATAGAAGAATCGAACCCCGACATCGCTGCTGCTGCCGCCCGTGGTCTTCCCATCGTACATCGCTCCGATCTGCTTGCCGCACTCATCACGTCAAAAAGAACCATTGCAGTCGCCGGTACAAGCGGTAAGTCGACGGTGACGGCAATGATATTTGAATGCTTGACCGCATGCGGGAAATCACCCTCTCTCATAAGCGGCGCCCCCTTGCGCAGACTCGAAAAACAGGGACTGATCGGCAATGCCTGGAGCGGCGGCTCCGATCTACTGGTCGTAGAGGCGGATGAGAGCGACGGAACCCTTGTCAAATATTCTCCAGAGATAGCGGTTATCCTTAATATCTCTAAGGACCACAAGAGCGTTGACGAGATAAAAGGGCTTTTTGAAACGCTGGTTTCAAAATCTTCATGGACTGCTTCAAATGCGGACGATCCGATCCTTGCTTCCCTTCCAGCAACAGTGGGCTTTGGCCGAACCAGTCCGGCCTCCTGGCGACCGGACCATGAACAGCTCCTGCCCACCTCGGTTAAGCTTTTTCGTAACGGCATTGAATACAATTTGCCGCTTCCGGGAAACCACAATATTGAAAATCTGTGCGCCGCACTTTGCGTGTGCGAGCATTTTGGTTGCGAGGGGCCGACTCTTGCCGATGCGGTAAAAAGCTTTGAGGGTGTAGCTCGACGCTTTGCGGTAAACGAGACGGGACAGAACGTGCATGTGGTCGATGATTTTGCCCATAATCCGGCAAAGATAACGGCTGCTGTGAACGCTGCGCGGGGCCTTTCAGAGCGCATTATTGCTGTATACCAGCCGCACGGATTTGGTCCGACGCGATTCTTAAAGGATGAATACATCGCAACCTTTCGAACCATCTTCCGGCAGAATGACTCGTTCTATCTCTTGCCCATCTATTATGCCGGGGGTACTGCCCAGAAAAATATTTCCTCGGAAGATATCATAAACGGCCTCGGTCCCGTATCATTCAATGCACAAGCGGTACACGATCGCAACGGGTTACTGACCAGACTGAAGACCGACGTGAGATCAGGCGATTGCGTTCTTGTCATGGGAGCACGTGATCCGTCTCTACCTGCTTTGGTGAAGAAAATCGTGAAAGTATTCGGTGGAAAAACATTATAAATGACAATCAACAACCCAAGTAGATATTGATTTTTTGGTAGATATTATCAGGGTTTTAACCATAAAATAGGCAAAATCGTATTGATAGTTTGACTTTTCTTGTGTTATTCCTATCGCATGCTGGAAAGCAAATTCCTATCAGCAATACTAAGTCCGGCTGTATTTGTATTTGCCGCATTGTGTATTTTTGCTATAGCTTACAGGTATTACGGCCTTTTCATAGCGACAAAAGTCTTGCGGATAGATCCGTCGCGGCGAACACCCTCTGACAGCATGGCTGATGGTTTAGATTACCATAAAACAAACCGTTTTGTTCTTTTTGGACATCATTTCGCGGCTATAGCAGGAGCTGGTCCGCTCACTGGGCCTGTTCTCGCTGCCCAGTTCGGTTTTTTACCTGGCGCGCTCTGGATTTTGATAGGAGCGGTGCTCGGAGGAGCTGTTCACGATATTGTTGTCCTTTTCGCGTCAGTTCGGCATAGAGGCGAGAGCCTTGCAAATATAGCGAGAAATGAAATTGGAAGAACTGCAGGTACGGTTTCCTCAATTGCATTTCTCCTGATCCTTGTTCTAACAATCGCCGGTGCGTCAATAGCCATGACAAACGCCATTTCTGATAGCCCATGGGGAATGCTGGTTGTCGCGACAACCATACCGACTGCGCTAATCATGGGTGTTATTATGAAAAGGCCTGGAGATAAATCCGTGATTATTGCGAGTCTTGTTGGTGTCATTATCTTATTCCTGACTGTGTTTTTTGGCAGCTTTATTACCGAAATCCCGATACTTGCATCACTTTTCGGACTGAGCAAAAAACAGATATCGTTATTGCTGCCCGTCTATGCGTTTACCGCTTCGGTGCTTCCTGTGTGGCTCCTCCTTGCCCCGAGAGATTACCTGTCGACTTTTTTGAAGATCGTTACAATTGCTGCGCTCGCTACAGGGATTATTTTTCTGCGACCGACCTTTCAAATGCCGCCATTTACCCAATATATCCATGGAGGCGGACCCGTTGTCCCGGGCGGTGTTTTCCCGTTTATCTTCATAACCATCGCTTGCGGGGCAATCTCCGGGTTCCATGCGACAATCGCATCCGGCACAACACCAAAGATGATAGCCAGCGAAAAAGATATTTTATTTGTCGGATACGGCGCCATGCTGTTTGAAGGGGTTGTAGCCATGATGGCCCTGATAGCTGCCTCAGTTCTTGTGCCTGCCGATTATTTCGCAATTAATTCATCGACTGAAATGTACTCAAAACTGGGCATGCATCCCTTTGATCTTCCCTGGCTTTCTGACATGGTCGAAGAGAAACTTCAGGGCAGGCCCGGCGGAGCAGTTTCTCTTGCTGTTGGAATAGCCTATATATTTTCAAAAATCCCTGCCATGGATAAACTGATGTCGTACTGGTATCATTTTGCCATAATGTTTGAGGCTGTATTTATACTTACACTTATTGATGCAGGAACAAGGGCAGGCAGATTTCTCCTGCAGGAGATGACCGGGAAATTTATTCCAAAATTCAATGACCATAACTGGCTTCCAGGAATGGTCATTACCGGATCAGTCTTTACATTCATGTGGGGATATCTGCTTTATACCGGATCAATATCAACCATCTGGCCGTTATTTGGAATCAGCAATCAGCTTCTGGCGGCGTGCGCGTTGATTATTGTAAGTACAATGCTTGTCCGTCTCGGGAGAAAAAAATATATATGGATAACTCTTATACCTGGAATTGCCATGGCAATAATTACACTCTGGGCCGGATACATCAATATAACCGAGAATTATCTGCCGAATAATCTCTATCTGCTTGCGTTTCTCTGTGGTTTTATAATGTTTCTGATTATTCTCATTATCGCTTCTGCAGGTATAAAGATAATAAAACTTTTACGCATTAAAGATATGGTGACGGATAACTGGGGAGATCATGTTCTGGCAAAAGTTGAGGATGAGAATCCGCATTAAAATTTATACGTGGTGCACTTTGAACCTGTCTGACTGCATTGCTCATCGTAGGCTGTAAAATGTAGAAGGCTATTTATAAAATGCTCAGTTTTTTGCTCTTGATTGCGCGTAAGCTTCTCTTGACGCCGGGAGTTTCAACCACTCAGGAAGCTGATGCTTACTACCTGGAGCGATGACAAGGCAATTTTGAATTCTTAATTATAGTGGATATACCTTCACTATTCACTATCTACTATCTACTATTCACTATCTACTATTCACCACCCGGCCACCCCACACGTATATATACCTGGCAACATAATTATGGTATACTCACCGTATAAAATAAAGCCTCTAAAGGATTGAAATAACGATGGCCAACGAACCGAACAAGATTATTTACTCCATGATCGGGGTAAGCAAATATTACGACAAAAAGCCGATTTTGAAAGATATCTATCTCTCCTATTTTTATGGAGCAAAGATCGGTGTTCTTGGCCTGAATGGATCAGGAAAAAGTTCCCTTCTCCGTATTCTGGCAGGAGTGGATAAAGAGTTCAATGGCGAGACGGTCCTTGCTCCCGGCCACACCGTAGGGCTCCTTGAACAGGAGCCGAAACTGGATGACAATAAGACGGTGCGGGAGACTGTGGAAGAAGGAGTGCATGAAACAGTAGCTGCCCTTAAGGAATACGATCTTATTAACGAGAAATTCGCTGAACCGATGTCGGACGATGAGATGAATAGACTTATCGAACGGCAGGGCGAAGTACAGGAGAAGCTGGAAGCGCTGGATGCGTGGGACCTTGATTCACGCCTTGAGATGGCCATGGATGCCCTGCGCTGTCCTCCGGGAGAGACTCCGGTCAATATCCTGTCCGGAGGGGAAAAACGCCGTGTCGCGTTATGCAGACTGCTCCTGCAGAAGCCGGATATTCTGCTTCTGGACGAGCCAACCAACCATCTCGATGCAGAGACCGTGGCCTGGCTTGAGCACCACCTGCAAAGCTATCCGGGCACTATCATTGCCGTGACTCATGACCGTTATTTCCTCGACAATGTCGCCGGGTGGATTCTGGAACTTGACAGAGGACAGGGGATCCCGTGGAAAGGGAATTATTCCTCCTGGCTGGAACAGAAGAAAAATCGTCTGCAACAGGAAGAAAAGTCCGAAAGCGCGAGGCAGAAGACCCTGCAGCGGGAGCTTGATTGGATACACATGTCTCCCAAAGGACGCCACGCAAAAGGGAAAGCGCGTATTACTTCTTATGAGGCACTCCTCAGCCGCGATATCGAAAAAAGCTCAAAAGAGCTGGAAATCTATATCCCCCCCGGACCCCGGTTGGGCAATGTCGTCATTGAGGCCGATAATGTGCGCAAGGCATACGGCGACAACATTCTTACAGAAGGAATGACTTTTAACCTCCCTCCGGGCGGAATCATAGGAGTTATCGGACCAAACGGAGCAGGAAAGACCACCCTCTTCCGCATGATCACCGGTCAGGAAAAACCTGATTCCGGCACCTTCAAGATCGGAGAAACCGTAAAGCTGGCATACGTTGATCAGAGCCGCGATATCCTCGATCCGGGCAAGAGTATCTGGGAGGTTATTTCCGGCGGAGATGATGTTATTCAGCTCGGCAAGCGGCAGGTAAATTCGCGCGCCTATGTAGCCCGCTTCAATTTTTCCGGGGCTGATCAGCAGAAAAAGGTTACGATGATCTCCGGAGGGGAAAGAAACCGCGTCCATCTGGCCCGCATGCTGAAGGAAGAGGCCAATGTCCTTCTCCTTGACGAACCTACCAACGACCTGGACATAAACACCATGCGTGCCCTGGAAGAAGCATTGGAGAGTTTTGCCGGCTGCGTCATAGTCATCAGCCACGACCGATGGTTCCTCGATCGTATCGCTACCCACATGCTCGCTTTCGAGGGCGACAGCAAAGTAATCTGGTTTGATGGAAATTATTCCGAGTATGAAGCGGACAGAAAGGCCCGTCTCGGCCATGCCGCAGACCAGCCCCACCGCATTAAATACAGACACTTGACCAGAGAGTAAACATGCCGGCTACATCCCTGATCGATGTAATACCAATTCGCCTTCATTCATATAACTTCGTTATCTCGTCGTCGCGCTCCTCGACGTACTACATGTACGCCTGCGTCGGTTCCTCCTTGATGCCCGGGTACCCTCTGGGTGCTATCTTTGAATCCGAATTGGTATAGCTCAGATGGTTAGACAATTATGCAACACTTAGCACAATTGTCTTGACTTTTATGCAAAGTATTGCTAAATAGTCAACATGGATCGTTATCTCTATACTGCCATCAAGAAGGATCTTTTAAAAAAGATGGTCATTCTGACCGGACCGCGGCAGGTCGGTAAAACCTGGCTGGCAAAAGAATTTATGCGTGAATTCCGCAACCCCCAGTATCTGAATTATGATAGCATCGAAGACGCCCGCATCATTCTCAACCAGACATGGTCTCTCAACGCAGACATCCTTATCCTTGACGAGATACACAAGATGAAGGACTGGAAAAGGTTCGTCAAAGGGGTCTATGACACCCGGCCAAAAGGACAGGCGATTCTGCTTACGGGGAGCGCACGGCTCGATACATTCCGGCAAACCGGTGAATCTCTCGCCGGCCGTTATTTTCCATACCGCCTGCATCCCATATCTGTCAGAGAACTGAAGGGCACCCTTCCCCCCGGAGAAGCGCTGAACCTTCTGAACCTGCTGGGCGGTTTTCCCGAACCATTCCTTTCAGGGTCTGAAACAGAGGCGGCACGCTGGCGCAATCAGTATTATACCGACCTGATAAGGGAAGATATCCTTGAATTCAGCAGAATTCAGGAAATTAAGGCTATCCGGCTTCTCGTCGAACTGTTACGAAAACGTGTCGGTTCCCCCCTCTCCTACACATCTATAGCGGAAGATCTGCAGATTGCGCCCAATACGGTGCGGAAATATATCGATATCCTGGAGAGTCTCTGCATTATTTTTCTTGTACGGCCATATCATGCAAATATTGCCAGGGCCATTCTGAAGGAACCGAAGGTATACTTCTTCGACAGTGGTTATGTACTGGAAAATGAAGGAATAAAGCTGGAAAACACCTGCGCCGTCTGCCTGCTGAAACACGTACAATATCTTCAGGATACAACCGGAGAGGATATTTCCCTCCGCTATGTGAGAACAAGGAACGGTCAGGAATTGGATTTCGCCCTCTGTAGGGAAGACCGGATCACAACACTCATTGAAGTCAAGCTGAAAGACAATAAGCCTTCTCCCGGCCTTCTCTATTTCCATGAAAGGATACCCGACACAGACGCTTTTCAGCTCGTTCAAAACCTGCGACAGGAAGAGACTGTCAAAGGTGTTTCGGTGACTTCCGCCGGAGCCTGGCTTGCAGGGCTGGAGGCGTAGGGCAAATTTACCTCGTGCAGATTCTGCTCGCAGGTGACAGCAACTGACTTTTTGTCATTTTATATAGTTGCCCCTTTATATTGCCCTGTTTTTATGTTATTGGACAAATATGCTGATTTTTTGTCTGATACAAGGGGGGGCATAAGGGCATGAAAGACAACAGACAAAAACCGAAAAGGGTGTTCACCCCTGAGCAGAAATACAAGATCATAAAGGCTATCAAACAGTGCTCTTCGATCCGCGAAGGTCTTATCAAATACAACATCTCCAGTTCCACGTACTATAAATGGAAGCATCAGCTTGCTGCAGAGATCAAGCCAGGCCTGCCGTCAGATTCACCCGCCCCGGTTCATGACGCAACAGTCCCCGGCAAGGAACCGGGGAAACCGAAGAAGCTGTCCGTGAGGGAAAAGGGACGCATCTACTCATTGTGCCTGGGGTTGGCCATTCTAATGACTGTCGCCGTGTCGTACCTGGTATTCAGGCAACCTGCGGATAAGCCGACGGCGCTCGCCGGGGATATTCAGAAACCGGCGGCGGCTGAAAACGGCCGGAAGCAACCGCGGGGCCTTATCCTCACAAGCAAAGAGTGGACAGGGGACTTCGATAAAATGCTGGAGTACCGGAGGATACGGGTACTTGTGCCGCAAAGCCGCACGTTATACTTTCACGACAAGGGCCGGGAGCGAGGCGTGACCGGGGATACGGTACGTGATTTTGAGCGCTACCTCAACAAAAAATATGCCAGAAAGATCGGCAAGCGTCATTTGACGGTATTTATCATTCCATGCACACGGGATACACTGCTTACGGACGTGGCCAATGGCTTGGGCGACATCGCCACCGGCAATATTACAGTGACCGACGAGCGCCTGAAGACGGTGGACTTCGTTGCGCCCGAGGAAGTGCCCCGTGTATCTGAGGTCCTGGTGACGGGACCGAAGTCGCCCGCTGTCGGCATAATCGACGATCTTGCCGGCAAGACCGTGCACGTGCGCAAGGCATCAAGCTACTATGAGAGCCTGTCGTCTCTGAACATGCGTTTTCAACAGGAAAAGAAGGCCCCGGTCAAAATTATCCTTGTCCCCGATGCCCTTGAGGATGAAGATCTGATGGAGATGCTTAACGCAGGACTCTTCGAATTCCTCGTAGTCGACAACTGGATGGCAAAAATATGGGCGCAGGTGCTGCCCATGATCAAGGTCCGAGAGGATATCGTTCTCCGAAGCAGCGGCAGGATAGGTTGGGCAATCCGAAAGGGCAGCCCGAAGCTTGAAGCTGAAATCCGGGACTTCCACAAGAACTATCTTAAGAAACAGGGTATCATCGAGAGCCGCCTGGCGCAATATCAGAAACGCATCAAGCAGATCAATAACCCGACGGGCGATGCCGAGTGGAAGCGCTTCGAGCAAACCCTTGCCATGTTCGAGAAATACGGACATAAGTACCAGTTCGACCCGTTGATGCTCGCTGCACAGGGCTACCAGGAATCCGGCCTGGATCAGAACAAGCGCAGCCACGCCGGCGCCATAGGCATCATGCAGATCATGCCGAAGACCGGGGCATTTCTGAAAGTGGGAAATGTCGGGGAGACCGAACCAAATATCCACGCGGGCGTAAAATATATGGACTTACTCATATCGCGCTATTTCCCGGACAAGAACTTCAGCGAACAAGACCGCACGCTCTTCGCCTTTGCGAGCTACAATGCCGGGCCGCAGAAAATCTCGAAGATGCGCAAACTGGCGGAGAAGCGCGGACTCGACCCGAACATATGGTTTCACAACGTCGAACTGGTGACCGCCGAGAAGGTCGGTTTTCAGACCACAGCCTACGTCCGCAGCATCTACAAGTATTACATCGCCTACAAGCTGACGCTCAAGAACATGGATGAGAAACGCAATGCCCGGGAGCAGATCTCGCCGAAGAAAAACCGTCATAGTAAATAACGTCCTTCATTATTTCAACAGCTTTTTTCATTTTGGTTTTTGGTTCTTATGGCCGAAGCGATTTTTGATGCATGAGTAGACGTGCAACAGCTAACAACTATTCACTGCATCATAGAGTTTCCAATCGGCAGCAGGGAGTCATAGCGCAGCCCTATGGGCCTCTGTCCGGCGTCAACGGCAGACCCCTCAGCTTTCCAGGGTGCGAAGAGATCTCGGAAAACTTGTCGGCTTGGGCCAGGAAAGCCTCCACCACGTAAGGATCGAAATGCTTTTCTTTTTCACTGACGATGATATTTACGGAATCCATATGGGTAAACGCTTCCTTATAGGGTCTCGCGCTCCTTAATGCGTCATAAACATCCGCCAGCGCCACAATCCTCGCGGAGAGAGGGATGGCTTCTCCTTTCAGACCATTGGGATAGCCGCTCCCGTCCCATTTTTCATGATGGAACAGAGCGATGTCTCTTGCCAATGCCAGATAGCTGTCTTTACCGAAGGATTTTACAAAAGCCGCGTTGGCCTCGTTGAGCACTTCTCCGGCGATCAGCGTATGTTCTTTTACCTTGTCAAACTCCTCCGAAGTGAGTTTCCCCGGTTTCGTCAATATCTCCCGTGAGATAGCCACTTTCCCGATGTCATGCAACAGGGAGGCAAATCGGACGTCGTTGATGTATGTCGGCTTGTTGCTGATGTATGTGTCATAGGGGGGATTTTTCTGAAGCCATGATGTCAGAATCTCGACGTATTCCTGTATCCTGATTAGGTGTTCTCCTGTATCGTAATCATAGTGCTCTGCTAATATTGCCAGCGCTTCAACAGAGGTCTTCTGGGTGACAATAATTTCATTCACTTGTTCCGCAACCAACCCCTGCAAGCGGTTGTGGGACTCCTGCAAGGCTCCCTCGGCCTTTTCCCGGCGGACCATGGATTCGCTCACATTGAGCAGCATGAAGACGACAGACAGCAATAGAATGACCGCAATCGTATAGAGAATGATGGAAGACTGTTTGAGCAAACTGGAAAGATTCTGTTTGCGAACCGTTATGTCATAGTAGATTTCAAAGGCCCCTTTGAATTCGTTGTCACGCATTATGGGAATGTAGACTTCCGCTACGTCTCTGTCCACGATGCGATTCTCTGCTGTTTCGCTGTTTTTCCTGACAATGAGTGAGTAAATCCGGCCTTTGGCGACAATCTCATGGAAGTAAGTTTTCTGATTCATTTTTCCTATGTCCAGCGCATCCGAGGAATAGATGATCTCGCCCGACTTGGAAAACGCTTTAATCTTTTCCAATTGCAGATCCTTCTTGGACTGCTCTATGTCACGGATGATTTCCGGGGAGAAAATTTCCCTTGTCAAGTCACTGGAGTGCAGGAACAGCATAGAAGCAAGGTGGGCTGCGGTCCGGCTGGCATCATCTTCGGTGTTTCTCGTCAGTTGTTCGCTGAAGGACGGCATGATAAAAAAAGTGCTGTAGGTGGGTAAAAGAACCGAGATAGTCAGACACAGGATGAAAATGTTTCTTAGCGTCGGCGTTCGTAAAATGTTGGCGGCAATAACGGCAGCGTTTCTGAATGGCACGGCACCCCTCCGGCGATCGCATGAAGGCGGCAAACGACGCGGACCGTCAAAAGATCCCAGGAATTTTATTTCTCAACATTTAATTGATAAGAACTTCCTTTTTCACAGTAGAATTATATGAAGAAGGATCTTGTGTGTCAAGAGGATTTTGACCAGCGAATTCGCACACTTGTTGCCTCATTCATGGCCTCTTCCAACTCTTCTTCAATATGACGGTTCGTTTCCTCTATAGTCTGCCGGTAAGGGGTTACGGGAAGCGAAATGATATCGCGGGGCAATTCTATATACACGGGCCGCTTGTACCGTAATGCCTCATTCAGCACGCGGTCGATTTCACGGCAGGCAGTCTGGTGGTCGTTGATTATGGTCGAGGCCACGGTGATCTGCTCGAAAATCTTCAACTGTGTGTCAAAATCTCGAACCCTATGATGGATGAGGGCCGTCTTTATGCGTTCGTTTCTTCCCGGTGCACCGCTGATTACGACCACAGGCGACTTCTCAGCAAATGCCTGGGCAGTCGTGTTAACCACTTTCAAACCCCCGACGCTATAGGTAACACAGACTACCCCGAGGCCGTTGACTCTGGCATATGCGTCTGCCGCAAAACCGGCGCCCTGTTCATCGCACGTATTAATCAATTTCAAATTACTTCGCTGGAGTTCACCCGTGGTATGCATTACGAGACATTTGCAGAGGACAAGAAGACTGTCAATGCGGTGATCAGGAGCCTCGAAGTCCTTGGCGAAGCCACCAAACGCATACCCGCATCGTTTCGCCAGAAACATCCTGACATTCCCTGGAGCAAAATGGCCGGTATGCGCGACGTGCTCATTCACGATTACATGGGTGTAGACCTGAAGACCGTCTGGAAGGTCGCGCAGGAACGATTACCGGAATTGAAACCTCTGTTTGAAAAGCTAATCCCTACAAAAAGAGGTTGAAAGATAAACCATTCCCGCCGCCGCATCGAGCGGCGCATTATTAGTCATGCCGGACTTGATAAGCCTGCCCCGGCAGGTCGTAAACCGGGGGCATCCAGAATTGAGAAACCAGTTTTTTGGATATCAGGCGGGTTTTCGTGCCTAAAGTCAAGAATAAAGATTTGACCCCTGTCAGTTTCTATGAAAAAGTGAAATCTCGTAAAACAGCTTCTGCATTTACTTTCCGGAGATTTTGGAAGTTGTCGCAACAGTTGCGACAAATCTCTCCAAAGCATATCCGCGAGATCGATCATGGTTCGCCAGCCCTTTCCTTCTTCTTGCCCGCTATGCGAGAAACAGGATTTCTTTTGTGCGCTTCAAGCGGCTGCGGGGAAAGCAGGTTCAATGGTTTTACTATTCACTGATGACTAATTTTATCGACACGTTCGTATTGATAGTTTGTTTTTCTTGTGTTATTCATATCGTGCGCTGAAAAGCGAATTCCTGTCGGTGAGAGGAGGTAGTAATCATGAAAAAGTTTTTAGTAATTGTAGTAGCAATTCTTGCAGGCATTGTCTTCATGACACCTGCTTTCGCACAAATGGCGGTGCCTGGTAAGACAGTACCTGCAAAAAAGGCATCGCCGAATGGTGGAATACATAAGACAGCACCAGAGAAAAATAGTGAGAAAGACAAAAACGAAGAAGACAAAAAACCACCAATAGTTGGCACAAAACCGGCAGCGCTCTAACACAACAATTTTGCTCTAAGAAATTTAAAAGGGGCTCTAAGCCCTTTTTTTTATGTGTGCCGGACCGGGGGGGTTGGGGGTCACCCATTAGTGGGCACCCCGTCAGTATCTTTGAAAAAAGTGATATCTCGTAAAACAGCTTCTGCATTGACTTTCATGAGATTTTGGAAGTTGTCGCAACAGTTGCGACAAATCTCTCCAAAGCATATCCGCGAGATCGATCATGGTTCGCCAGCCCTTTCCTTCTTCTTGCCCGCTATGCGAGAAACAGGATTTCTTTTGTGCGCTCCGCGGCGGTGGCGGGGAAAGCAGATTCAATGGTTTTGCTATTCACTAACAACTATTCACTGCATCTTTGGGGAAACAATGATCTATCGGGGTGGTCGTCGCTATAGCAACTTCTTGAACTCATCGACACCAAGACCCGTTGCCTTGATGATTGCCCGGAGTGTTCCTCTGTCGAGTTCTTTATGATCAGGCACAACTACCTGCGCAAAAGGATCATCTCTTCGCAAGACAATATGGCTTCCTTCCTGTCTTTTAAAATAGAATCCGACCTTGTCGAGGGCCTTAATACATTCGCGTCCGGAGATTCGTGGTAGGTTGCTCATACCGCGACAAGCAAGGCATCAAGCCTATCCTCGGGAACGACAATATTGTCTTCCTTGAGTGCAACTATATAGCCTCGGATTGCTTCTTTAATATTTTCTACGGCTTCTTCCTTTGTCTTGCCCTGGCTTATACAACCCGGCAGACTCGGGCACTCTGCTACCCACCAGCCATCCTCTCCTGGGTAAACAACGACTTGCCTCATCAGTTCAAACCTCCCTCTTGCTTCTTCATAATACTAATTATCTCACAATATCGTTTGTATTCCAATAAAAACGATTATCTGCAGGAATGTAATGTTGTGAAATGATACACAGCGGCCATTTCCGCGTATCTGATGGAAAATATATTTGCAATCCCCGGGCACAATTTGAAAAAATAAGGACTGTTATCTACAAACGATGAGATAAAAAAAGAATCTCGTCGACATTCTCCAGGCAGCAGAAGAGATAAAAACATTGGCTGACCCCTCTCCTATACCGAGCTTTTGAATATCAGGCGGGTTTTCGTGCCTAATGTCAAGGATAAAGATTTGACCCCAGGCAGTTTCGAATTGAGAAACCAGTTTTTTGGATATCAGGCGGGTTTTCGTGCCTAAAGTCAAGAATAAAGATTTGACCCCAGTCAGTTTCTCTAAAAAAGTCAAATCTCGCAAAACATCTCCTATATTGACTTTCCTGAGATTTTAGAAGTCATAGCAACTGTTGCTACAAATCTTTCCGTGGCGGTGACGGAAACTGTTTCCGTCAGAGTAATTAAGTAAATAAGTGATTAGCTGCTTTTTCCAACAGGCCACCTCGGTTCTCAATCGGACGTCTCACGGTCACCCTACCCGCTCTACGCTATCCGCTGTATACTTTTACTTTCGCAATTGCTTTATTAGATGCTGAGAAAGAAAACACTTGCAATTGCATGAATAAATTAGGAAAATAAAGTATTCAATTCATCATGCCAGGTCAGAAAGGCACATAGCACAAAAGGCAGATGCGGGAAAAGCAGGCTCAATGGTTTTTCTATTCACCATTCACCAATGGCTATTCACTGCATCTTTGGGGGAGCAATGGCATATCAATGTAATCGGCAGCAGGGAGATATTGAAATATTGAAGGACGTCCCTCGCGTCCCTTCCATTACCAACGAAATAGGGAACGAGAGAAGAAAAAGTTCTTTACTATCTTCCCCCTTTCTCAACATGGTCTTTGGGTGGTAAGAAAATGATCCTGTAGGTTTTTGTTGACAAATGGTGGCTTGTATTAATAAGATTTTTCAGCATGACGTTGGCAAGGGAACGGGGGGCTTAAATAACGTTGACTTCTAATTGCTTTTTAATAGGCCCACATTATCCTATTTATCGTAAGCCCTCCTTGGGCTTCAAAGGAGTTTAAGATGCCTGCTGTTAATATTTCTGGAAATGGACAGAAACGATTACAGATCAATAAATCCACAGAACTCCTTCACCTGGATGGAGAGAACCCGAGACTTTCTCAAGAGGCGAAAGACTGTAGTCAGTTCGAACTGCTAAGTATACTGCACAAAGGATTCAACTTGGAGGAACTTGCAGACTCAATGGCGCAAAATGGATATTTCGACGAAGAACCTTTAGTGGCCATTCCGCAAAGCCTACCCAAAAAGTCCACAACTGGTAAAGCAGATCATGCTTTTCGAGACTACATTAGTAACGACGATACCGCCTTGATAGTAGTTGAGGGAAACAGACGGCTGGCCACAGTGAAACTGCTTCTGGACTCCCAGCTAAGGGCAAAACTGCGCATTAAGAGTTGGCCAACTATATCTGAAAAGATAAAAGCAGAATTGCAGACACTTCCCGTTATTGTCTATCGAGAGAGAAGTGAAGTTCTGCCCTATTTAGGGGTTCGCCATATTGTGGGCATACAAAGATGGGGCGCCTATTCGAAGGCGCGCTATATCGTCAAGATGATCAACGACGGTCGCGCCATCAAAGATATTGAAGGCCAGATAGGTGATAAACAAAGTGCAGTTGTAAAGAACTATGTCTGCTATAGATTGCTTAAACAGGTTGCAGACGAATTCGATTTTGATACCGATGCAGCAGAGGAGGACTTTTCCCTACTGCTTCTCGCAATAGGACAGGGCAATATAAAGCGATACCTGGGTTTACCTAAGAAGCTGGCCGAGGTGAACTACGATGAACCCGTTTCCAAAGATCACGTGGAGAATCTGAAAAATGTGATGTCTTGGATTTTCGGAGATGGGAAAAAAGAGCGGCCGGTCATAAAGGACTCGAGGGATATTACCACATACCTATCACACGTTGTCGCAAGCGACGAAGCCGTATCCTACTTAACAACAAACAGAGATTTGGTGGCAGCGTATGATCGGTCTGATGGAGAAGAAACGATGCTACTGAAATATATCGCTTTAGCCAATTCGAGACTTGAAAGTGCACTGGGCATAGCTCACAGACACAACACGGCTGAGGTTATTCTCGAAGCAGAGAAGTGTGAGCGCACAGCTAAGGAGCTTGTCAAGGCAGTGAGGCGCTCAGGTGATTGAAATACGAGATCCAAGTTCTGAAACAGACGTAGCCGACTGGATTGAACTGACGATCTCTCTTACGGAGGAAGGGCTGTCTAAGTCATCTGTAGCGTCGATGCTGGAACAGGCTTCAGGAGAGGAACCGGCAGAAGTTTTTCTGACAAGTGTTTGGCGCGAACTGAATTATCGCCACAAGCTTTATTCTCCACCTTTTTTCACGATTGAAGATCACACGGTTCAACCCCTCCCTGGCGCAGGGTCACGTTCAGAGTACATTGCATGTTTATTACTTTCCTTGTTTGGCGTTCAAGGCGGGTCGCAATTACCAGCGAAGCTCTTCGAAAGGCTCACAAGTGAAGCTATCGGACGTTATCTGTCTGGACAGACGCTTGTTTTTGGCTGGCCGTTTGATTCCATTGATAACGATGCAACTGACGAGGAAAGCCAGATAAAACGTAAAGTTAAGGAGCTATCTTCGCGGTTATGCGAAAAATTCTGCGAAGCACCCGCTCCACGTTTCAAAGACAGGGGGATGGACGTTGTTGGCTGGATTCCCTTCGGTGAATCACGATCCGGGCAGGTTGTTATCTTGTTACAGTGCGCTGCTGGGCATAACTGGCGGGACAAGCACCCGGTGCCGGTAGACGCCTGGAATCAATATGTTCACTGGGCCAATAACCCGGTCAAGGCATATGCGGTACCCTGCGTAATTACCGAACGAGACTGGCACGACCAATCGAAAGATAAGGGCATTTTATTTGACCGAATTCGTATCCTAAACTTGCTTTCCGGTGGTCTGAAAGACAAAAACCTCATAGACGAGCTGCAGTCCTGGGTGTCGGAACAGCTTTCCGAACTGAACGGATAGGA
Source organism: Pseudomonadota bacterium (assembly GCA_026388315.1). Lineage (NCBI taxonomy): Bacteria > Pseudomonadati > Pseudomonadota > Pseudomonadota bacterium. The sequence continues at coordinate 16,774 of JAPLKA010000008.1, forward strand.
GAGGCAATGATTTTATTTTTGATCGATATTGCCAAATCAGGGGTTAGATCCAAAACCCTTAGAAATGGTGGGTAAGGCGCCTTCATTCAAGCATTTTCGCCCTGCGTCGGAATCAAGCTCGCTGTCGAAACGTCGGAATCGAAGCTTAGATACGATACACGAGTTGCTGCTACGTAAGGAATTGTGGAAACAGGGTTTACGCTATCGCAAGAACATGGAAGGCCTGCCCGGCAGGCCCGACATTGTGTTTCTCGGGCCGCGTGTGGCTGTGTTCTGTGATGGCGATTTTTGGCATGGTCGCAACTGGGAAGATCTCAAATTAAAACTCGCGAAACGAGCCAACCCAGAATATTGGCTTGCAAAAATAGCATCGAATATTGAGCGAGACAAACGCACTGATCTTTTGCTTAACAAGACTGGGTGGCACGTTGTGAGGTTATGGGAGACAACTATCAAGCAAGATCCGAAGGCGGCTGCATCAGTAGTCAGAGGAATTGTTGAGTCCATTCTTCGGAGAAAGCGGTCCGTTCTGGTCGAGCCAAAGGCAGATAATTATGAGATTCATTGATTTATTTTCCGGTCTTGGCGGCTTTCACGAAGCGATGAAACGACTTAGCCTCGAATGTGTTTTTGCATCGGAAATCGACAATGAACTCCAGGAGCTTTACGTCGAGAATTTTCCGAGTGCAAAAGACAAAGTGTTTGGGGATATACGAGCGTCCAGAGACCAGGTACCTGCTCATGAAATTTTGTGCGCGGGGTTCCCATGTCAGCCGTTTTCCAAATCCGGCTCGCAATTGGGTTTACATGACGAAATACAAGGTACTCTTTTTGATGAAATCATATATATTCTCGAAAAACGCCGACCTGAATATTTGATTCTCGAAAACGTGGGAAACTTTGAACGACATGACGGCGGTCGCACATGGCGGGTTGTGAAAAGTAAACTCGAGGCATTAGATTATGATGTTCGTGGTACAGAACATGTCACGAGTGGAGGGTCAGGATTGATTTCGCCTCACCATCTCGGCTACCCGCATTCCCGGGAAAGGTTTTTCATTGTTGCCAAGCAGGGGAAACTACCCTCCGACCCGTTTCCCTGCGTCAATCGTCATAGTGCAACGAGTCTCACGTCTATTGTGCAGCCGCATAATGATTTGACTGATGATGATCATGCTGAGACACGGCTTACTGAAATGCAGAGAGAATGTATAAATCATTGGAACGTTTTCTTAGCAAGGCTTCCCGAAGACAAAGTTCAGCTTCCATCCTTCCCTATCTGGGGGGCCGAGATTAATGCCTCATACCCATTTGAAATCTACACGCCTTACGTAACGCCGACAGTTGAATTACAGCGTTGTTTAAATGGACAGCTTACGGAAGGAGAACTAACACGCGAGTATTTGCTTGACCTGCTTCCTAAGTATGCCCGCACGGAGAAAACCGAGTTCCCTAGATGGAAGATCAACTTTATTCGGCAAAACAGAGAATGGTTTCAACAACACCGCGAATACATTTCAGAGGAATGGACTCAGAAGCTTGGACGCTTTCCACCTTCACTTCGTAAACTCGAATGGAATTGCCAGGGTGAAGAAAGAGATTTGTGGAAACATGTTCTTCAATTTCGTCCATCTGGACTGAGGGCCAAAAGGTATTCTACGTCTCCTTCTCTTGTCGCTATGACAAGCACACAGATTCCGATACTGGGACCCGAGCAGCGGTTCTTGTCTCGAATCGAGGGGCGGAGACTACAGGGGTTTCCGGATCATCATAGACTACCCAAGTCTCGTACGAAGGCTTTCAAGGCCCTCGGTAATGCGGTACACGTTGGGGTAGCGGAAGCCATAGCGAGGCAACTCCTTAATGGGGGCAAATAGGTCATGGGATGAAGGACACTCATTGAATTATGGGACATAGGATGGGGCGTCCTTCACTATTTAAATAATTTTTTCATTTCAGATTTTATAAGTATTTCTGGCCGAAGTAACTTTTGATAAATGGCGCGAAAGCAAGGGGTTGACAACCGGAAGCGTAGCCACTGTTCAACGGCTACCGACTTATTTAGTCGGGTACCCGCACACTCCCAACATTATTCAATGCATAAAACCGGGTTCGCGGGTGGCACGAGGATGCGACGAGTTCGCAGGCAACAAAGTCAGGCGCGAAATACCCATTCTTCCAATATGCGATTAAGATGATCCTTATACAGAAAGGGAAACTGTTTCTTGCAGCGAACATCGAGGACGGATTGGGTACCCTGCTGATGAGATGAAGTGTGCCTGCGGCCAGGCCGCAGTTAGGCCAATCTGATTTGTTCGAAGCCCAGTGGCAAGTTAGAAGATTGAACGGAATCGAATCGCTGCAAGGGTAATCCGCCCGGAGTGGAAGCTGAAGAAATAGTTTCCCATTAATATCAATTTGATAGCATATTGGAATTCGGGGCACAGGCGCGCAAGGCCACTTCCCCCGGGTTCAGTTTGGTATAGTTACAAATCAAAATCCATAAATTAAGTAAGTCAAGCCGGTAGCATAAGGTGTTGATACGAGTCTAATTATAAACCATATGTTTGACTTGACATATATCAGTATCATGATATACTGATATAAAGGAGAACAATCATGAGTATGACAAAAAGGGTGCAATTCTTTTTCCCGGATGATTTGTTGGCTGAGATAGAAAGAGAATCTCAAAGGAGAGATGTTTCAATGGCTCAGCTTGTCCGGGAGGCAGTAAATAAATAC
>JAPLKA010000009.1:0-11334 GCA_026388315.1 Pseudomonadota bacterium
ATTCTTTGTCCCGTCACCCGTATGAGCGTCAAAATCCAGGATAAAGGCCGATTTGATCAAGCCCTGTTCGCGTAACCGCAGCAGTGCAATGGCCATATTGCAGAAAACGCAGTACCCCCAGTTTGTATCTCTGGATGCATGGTGTCCCGGTGGGCGTATACATGCAAAAGAAGGCTCCCCGTCAATACAGGATTCTGATGCCATAATAGCCCCGCCTGCAGACAGCAGCGCCATCTCGTAACGCTTTTCGTTGTTCTTTTCCTTCTCTATCATCTCTGCCGAATGACATCTCAGAATATCCTCGATCGAAGCTGGCTGAGGTTCAATAAAAACGTATTTCCCATTCGCGGTTAACTTATCCATAATGGATTCCATTCTGCCGGGAACAGATGCGCCATCGTCAGCATAATCGGAATTATAAAACATTTTATGGAAGATAATTTTCATAATGCCTGACGCTTTTTGTGCAGAATAGGCCAGTTTCGCAAAATACTATATGTTTATCGGTAATCTTTAGTGTTTTAAGGCCGGCAGCGTATTTTTCTGAAGATATGCAATATCCCTGTTGCCTATTTCTAAGAATAAAGGGCGGTCTTAATGTTTGCCATTTACCCGATCTATTCCTGCGCCTTTGTTAAGGCCTGCTGGATGGATTCCCTGGTAGGCGGCTTCTTAACAACCGTTAAAGCCCCGAAGGACACCGTTTCTGCGAGTAACTCCTGATTAGTCTCTGATGAACACATGATGACAACGGCATCGGGGTTAATCTTTTTAATCTCTTTGAGGCATTCCACGCCGCTCATATTGGGCATATCTATATCCATGAATGTCACATCGGGGTGCACGCTTTTAAACGTCTCCAGACCTTGAACCCCGTCTTCAACTTCATAGAAATCAAAATCCTCTGCCCTCGGAATACAGCTTTTCAGTATCCGCCGCGCTACAGGAGAGTCATCAGCAATCAGAATTTTCTTTATCATAGTATGTTACGGTAACCCGTCTGAACGTGATTCGTCAATATTAAAATAAGCGACTATCCTGTCTTTCCAATACCTCACGGACCTCCTGTCATCTTCCTAATGGCCGGGCGTTATTTCAGGCAAAACAAACCGGTCGCTCAGGTCAGCAAAGGCCGGTTGATGAATAATCATCCAGTGGTAAACAGGATAAATGCTTTCGAAGGCCGCCGGTGTCAGTTCTTTCTTGAAAATCTCCACCCATGTGTCAAGCTGGGCAGGCCAGTACGTGAGATGAAACCCATGGGAACGGTAAGCCCGAAAGACCCAGAGAACCGTCTCCACAAGAACAACAGGGGAAAAATCCTGGAAGAGCGAGGTCAGAAAACGGGTATGGTTGCGGTGATTGTCCTCCATCATGTCGTGATTTCCCGCACCGATGAGGTCTTCCAGGTCAGCTCGCTGACCCATGATCCGGTTAATCTCTGCTGCCAGTTTCTCCCTTTTTTCGCTATATTCATGTGCTGCTGCCGGTGTGGGATGGGGCAAGGCGGCTGCCGTTGCAATCAGTTCTTCTTTTGTCATGTATGCCTCCCTTTTAGTATATCTGGCAGAGAAAAACAGAAATGAGAACCCTTGTCTGTTCCCTCTGTTACCGGTACCCTCGGCACTCTCTTTTCATATCTCAAACTCCAGAATAAATTTCGTCCCCTTCTCCCGCTCTATCGTCATGCTTCCTTCAAGCTGTTCTGTTAATATACCGACAAGCTGCATCCCGAATCCGGTAGAAGCTGTAATATCAATTGATTCAGGAATTCCAACACCGTTATCCTGTATCATGAGTGTTGCATGATTATCCTTAAACGAAAGAGAGACAGATATCTTCCCGTTTTCTCTACCAATAAATGCATGCTTCATTGCGTTTGTAAGCAGTTCATTAAGGATAATCCCTGCAGGGGATAAGATCTTTGCGTCAAGAATAATGTCATCAATTTGTTTTTCAATGGTCACCATGTCCCGGTTGGGGAAATTGATTGCAATTTCATCAATCAGAGAGGTAAGGTATTCCTTTGCTGATATCTCTCTGAAGTCGGCAGACCTGTATAACTTATCATACAAAATCATCATCATGCTCCTGACACGGCTTCCTGAATCCTCAAGGGCGGCAATAGCTGACGGGTCCTTCAGCATATCTGCCTGGAGGGACAACAGACTTGTGATCACATTCATATTGTTCTTGATCCTGTGGTGTACTTCGCGGAGGAGGAGTTCCTTTTCTGCGAGGAGGGATTTGATCTGGTTCTCGGCGAGTTTGCGTTCGGTAATGTCTTCCATAGCCAGGAGGATAATATATGAGCCGATATTTTCACGGAAAATCTGCCGGGCGTTGAGCAGAATAATCTTCCGGCCGATATCGAGAAAATCATGCTCAACTTCATAGCCATTGAACACGGTATCATGGGGAAGTATCTCCTCAAAGAGTACCCGCAGTTTGGGGATGTCCCATTGCCGGTTACCAAGATCGTAGATGAAATTCCCGATTGTTTCCTCGGGTGTTACCTTGAAGGTATCGTAGAAGCTGCGGTTGGCTGTGAGAATCTTCAGGTCGGAATTCAATACCACGAGCGGTTCGCGCAGGCTTTCCACAATGTTCTCGACATATTCCAGGGCATCCTGGAGTTTCTCTCCTGCCCGGTTCTGTTCAGCGCTCTTTTTCTGAAGCTCCCTGCCGAGATTGCTCAACTCATTATTAGCGGTAACGAGACCCTTCCGGAGGGCTTCAAGTTCGAGGCTGTTGACCTCTCCGATAGCAAGGATTTCTGTGCCGGCATGGAAGAAGCGAAAATAGAAGGTTTGGGGAAGGCCTCCTGCTGTCCTGACATTCAGGAGATGCACGCGGCCCGGCTCGTCCAGAAGGCCCGACAACTTCGCGGTACCGGTAAAATCGACTAAAATGTCATTTAATGTTTGCTGCTGAATATCTTCACCCACAAGCTCCCGGGTGTAGCGGTTGGTATTCAGGATATGTCCTTCGGTGTCGAGGACAAGGACCAGGAAGGATGCATCAGTTTGCACATACTCCATGATTAATTCAGCCAGAGAAGCCATGAATCTCCCTTTCCAAATCCCTCAGCGAAGAGAGATATGTAACTTTTTTATATTTCAATACCTGATCAGCCCCTCCCCAGCGAAAAGCCTGCCCTCCCACCAGGATGGGCAGATCCTGAAAGGTGGCGCGGACCATCTCGATCACTCTCAAAAGATTATCAAGATTGAAGTAAACAGAAAGAGAGAGACCAACGAGATCGGGTTTTTTATTGTCGATAAGTTTCAGAAGTTCATCGGGTGGTGTATTGGCCCCCAGAAAGTAACCATCCCAGCCATTGAGTTCGAAGATGTCGGCCGCCATTTTGCCTCCAATCTGATGGTACTCATTGGCCACACAGGCGATAACCGCCTTCCTGCCGATATGATCAGCGGCAAAGATGCGGGGGTACACAAGGCTCAGAAGACTTTCTGTAATAGATGTGGCAAGGTGTTCCACTGCAACGGAGATCCTGTTCATCTCCCACATCTCGCCGATTTCATACATTGCCTTTTGAAATAACAGCATATACAGATCGTATATGTCTATGTCCCTGTCCAGCAAACCTTGTACAATGTCCAGGCACTCTTTCCTGTTACCGGTTATAAGGGCGTTGAGGTAATCACGATACACGGTTTCCGGAATATCAACCCTTCCCACAACAACCTCCAGATTTGATTTATATAAGCATGTAAAGCATTACCTGAAGCCGATTATATGTGCAGTTGGTAGCAGTATATATGCTCAATTATCATTATCGCACAATATCATTATGTGGATAAGATAAATTAATTACTCGATGTATGCCAGCTACCCGTCCAGCACATCCCTGATCTTTTTCAGCAGCTCATTCGGTAATAACGGCTTCGAGATGAAGTTGACCGTATCTTCCATGATTCCCTTGTCGAGGATTACATCTCCGGTGTAACCGCTGGTGAAGAGGAACTTCATGCCGGGATCGGTTTTTACGATCTCATCATATACCTCTTTCCCATTCTTTCCCGGCATGACCACATCGAGGATGATGAGGTCGATCCTGTTTCTGTTCTCCATGAAGGTGCGGACTGCTTCTTCCCCGTCTATTGCCTCGATGATGGTGTACCCGTAGCGCTGGAGGATTTCCCGTGTAAAATTCCTTATCCCTGGATCATCTTCAGCCATAAGGATGGTTTCTGAACCTTTTTTTATGTTGTGTACGGGCGAAGCCTTCTGTTCCTTCTCTATGTCAACAGAAGGAAGGTATATGCGGAAAGTGGTGCCGTGGCCGTGTTCGCTGTAGACCGTTATATAGCCGTTGTGCTGTTTTACTATGCCGTAGACGGTAGAGAGACCGAGGCCTGTTCCTTTACCTATCTCTTTGGTGGTAAAGAAGGGATCAAAGATTCTTGCTTTTGTTGCCTCATCCATGCCAATGCCGGTATCAGAGGCAGAGAGTAAGGCATACTTTCCGGGTTTACCATACCCGTGCATCCCGATAAACTCATCATCCAGCGTTACCATCTTTGTCTCTATACTCAATGTGCCTCCCGTCGGCATGGCATCGCGGGCATTCGCGGCAAGATTGATGAGTACCTGGTCTATCTGGGTAGCATCTCCCATGATGACGAGGGTTTTTTCGGAGAGCCTTATTTTCAGCTCGATATCTTCCGTAAGGAGCCTCTTTAAGAGCTTTGATGTTTCTTTTACGCTATTGTTTATGCCAAGAGGCTTAAGGATGATCTGCTGCTTCCTGCTGAAGGCGAGGAGGCTGTGCGTTAAGTTTGCCGCCCTCTCGGAAGAGGCAAGGATCTCATCAACAAAAGCCCTGTTTGGATCATCTTCCCGCATATCCATCTTCAGCAGGCCGCCAAAGCCCGTGATTGCGGTGAGGATATTGTTGAAATCATGGGCGACTCCTCCGGCCAGGGTGCCGATAGCCTCCATCTTCTGTGATTGAAAGAGTTGGGATTCAAGGTGTTTCCGGTTTGTGATGTCCTCAGAGGTGCCATCATAATAGAGGATGTTGCCGTTTTCATCATACACACAACGGGCATTTATAGATACCCAGAAGGGGCTCCCGTCCTTTCTCTTCAGTTGCACTTCAAAGCCTGTAATTAAGCCCTTTTCTTGAAGGATACGGAGAAACTCGAGACGCTCATCAGGATTTACATAAATCTGTCTGCCAACATCTGTGATTGTCTCAATCATTTCTTCAGGTGAACTATACCCGTATATACGTGCGAGTTGAGGATTGACAGTAAGATAACGTTCTTCAGGCGTTATCTGGAAGATACCTTCAATGACATTGTCGAAGATGGAACGGTATTTCTTTTCCGCCTGATATAACGCCTCCTCTCTTTCTTCCAGTCTCTGGTATGCATCAAATAACTTGAATGCCATCTTTATGGAAGTGATCAGTACGGTCTCACCGGAACTCTTTACCACATACCCGTAGGAAGCTATCTTTTCTGTTTTCTGAACCACTTCAGCCTGGGTATAACTGGAGAGGAAGAGAATGGGAATATTTTTTTCCTTGAGGATGATTTCTGCCGCCTCTGTCCCGTCCATGCCTCTGCCAAGGTTGATGTCCATGAGGATAAGATCAATTGCTGGAGTATCCCGTACTGTATTGATAGCCTTTTCTCCGCTGGAAGCGAGAATGACATTAAATCCGTGCCGTTCTAACATCTCCCTTTCCATAACAGCGATCAGTGCTTCATCTTCTACCAGGAGGATGGTCTTCTGCTTCTGTTCATTCATGGTGTTTTCTCCTGATCAACGGAAAAAGTGACAATGCATTGAGTACCATTCTCCCGTTCTAATTTTATGTCGCCGTTTATCTGCTCTACCGCCTGCACAATGAGTAAGAATCCCAGGGATTTTGCGCTTCTTATGTCGATATGGTGAGGGAGGCCAATACCGTTGTCGGAGACGGTGAGAACGCTTTGAGAACCCTCTGAAGAAATGGTGATTTTAATCTGCCCCTTCTTCCCATCAGGGAAGGCATGCTTCATGGCATTGCTGACAAGTTCGTTCACGATAAGACCTGCTGGTATGGCAGTAGTGATGTCAAGAGAGGTATCCTTGACATCTGTTATTACATCTTCCTGTGGAAACCCGTAGGAACGGGCAAGCTCCCGGACAAGTTCCTCTATATACTCCTTGAGGTCGATCCGGGAGAAGTCCTCAGACTGATAAAGCCTGGTATGTATTTGCGTCAATGCATTTACCCGGTTCATGCTTGTGATAAAGGCATCCTTTGATTTGTCGTCTTTTATCTGGTTTAACTGGAGGGCAAGGATACCCGAGATGGTGAGGAGATTGTTCTTCACCCTGTGCTGGATCTCCTGGAGGAGAACCTCCTTTTCACGGAGAGATGCCTTGATCTGTTCTTCGGCTTGTTTGCGGGAGGTGATGTCGTTGATGCTGGATAGAATGCAAGGCCTGTGGCCCAGATGTATCGTTTGAGCGGAAAACAAGCCTGTGATGACTTTACCGGTCTTCGTTCGGAACTGGTACTCCTTGCCCACGACAGCCCGGCCTTCGTTAAAAGCAGCCACCACGCACTGTCGGTCTTCTTCGTTGACCCACAGCTTCAGCCCGACCGACGAGCCGGCGAGGGCTTCTTCCCGAGTAAACCCCGTCATCGAGATGAAGGCGTTGTTGACCTCGACGAAAGTACCGTCTTCCGCGCGGGTGATGGTGATGGCATATGGCGAAGTCTGAAAAGCCTTAGAGAACTTTTCCTCGCTCTCCTCCTTTTCACGGAGAGATGCCTTGATCTGTTCTTCGGCTTGTTTGCGGGAGGTGATGTCAATGGCCGTAGTAGCAAGATGTTGAGGAGTTCCGCTCTTATCCCTTACCAGCGTACCGACCATCAGTGTGGGGAATATGCTCCCGTCTCTGCGGCAATGCCAAACCTCCTGGGCTTCAAAACTATCTTCGTTCAATAATTGTAACAACAGACGTTCAACCTGCTCCATATGCTCCCCGGGATGTAATTTGCTCAAGTGTTTTCCGATTAGCTCTGTTGCCTCATAACCGTGGGCTGCGGCAGAACATTCATTCAAGTAGGTCAAAAAACCATTCACATCTGCAATCATAACACCGAAATTCGCTTTATCAAAGACAGTCTTGAATAGTCGAATCGTCTCTTCCGCCTGCTTATGTTCAGTGACATTGCTCATCACGACGCGGTATACTGACTCGCCATCAGCGCCCTTTGTGGCAGTGGCTTCCAGCCGCGCCCAGAATGTCGTTCCGTCGTGGCGCACCATCCGCAGTTCGCACACTTGCGACTTGTCTGTTTCGAGGAGCTGCTTGCGGTACAGGTAATAGATGTCCAGATCATTATGTGCGATAAAGCGGGTTAACGGCTGCCCGACCAAATGTTTTCGGTCTATACCGAGTAATTCGGCGGCAGTGAGATTGGCCTCCAGGATTAATCCCTGCTCGTTGATGGTGATATAACCCACCGGCGCCTGGTCATATAGGTCGGAGTAGCGCGCCTGCGACGCCTGCAGCTCTGCCTGCGTCCGGCGCAGTTCCTCGTTCTGCATCGTAAGCTCAATCCGGTGAACAGCCAGTTCATGGAGCGAATGCTGTAATTCTTCCGGCGACATCGCCTCAGGGTTTTCCGCCATCCCGGCAGTCTTTTCCCGGGCGACCTCTTCGGCTCCTTTGCGCAAATCAGCGGCTTGTTCGTGTCGGCTATCCTTGTTTTGTTCTTGTTTCCGGTCAGTCATGATTTTCCCTCATTGAGGATAGTGAACAGTGAATAGAGAAAAAACCGTCATTCCCGTCCCTTTCTCAGTCATTCCCGTGGAACTTGCCCCGAGTGGTTCTATCGGGGAACGGGAATCCAGAACTAATTGATTTTGCAGGAGCCTCTTATCTTCCATTTCTTATCTTCCAGTTTTCTCATATTTCCTGCCTTTTTAACTATTCACTATTCACTATTCACTATTCACTGTCTCTATCCCTACTCACCGCTTCTTCCTTCCCGTCCGTTCCGTTGTCGCAATCGCATACATCTGCCCGGCCTCATCCACCAAAGCGGTGGCGGTGAGCCAGATCTCCACGACCCGGCCGTCCCTGGTGATCCGCTGTGTACAATACGGCTCCAGAATCTCAGACATGCTAAGCTGATGCAGCTTGGCCAACTCTTCCTTTCGCAGTCCCTCCGGGATCCGGTCGCGGTCATTCATGGCCAGCGCCTCGGCTTCACTCCAGCCGTACATCCTCACCGCTCCCGGGTTCCAGGCCAGGATGCGGCCCTCCATGTCCCGCACGGTGATCGCATCGTACGCATCGTGCACTACCACAGCCAGACGGAGCATATTATTGGCTTTCTGCAGCTTCTCCTCCGCCTTTTTAATATTGGTGATGTCAATAAAGGTGATTACAGCGCCCTCGATCACGTTGTCCATCGTGCGGTAGGGCATGATGCGCATCGTGTACCACCCTCCCGCCAGGGTCTGCACCTCCAGCTCTTTGGGGATAAGCGTGTCCAGCACGGCCTGTATGTCGGCCACCAATGTGCTGTAGTCCGCCAGATTGGAGGCGATGTGGCCCACGGGCCGCCCCACGTCGGCGAGGATCAGGTTGATGATCGCGCTTGCGGCTGGGGTGAAGCGCAGGATGCACAGCCTGTGATCCACAAAGATGGTGGCGATGCCCGTGCCGGCCAGGAGATTGTTCATGTCGTTGTTGGCCCGCGACAGGTCGGCCAGCTTGGTCTGCAGTTCGGCGTTAACCGTTGCCAGTTCCTCATTGACCGACTGCAGTTCCTCCTTCGAGGTCTCGAGCTCTTCATTGGTGGATTGCAGTTCCTCGTTGACCGACTGCATCTCCTCGTTCGAGGATTTGAGCTCTTCGTTGGAGGTCTCCAATTCCTCGTTTGCTGTCTGGAGATAATCTTCCTTGACCCGCAGTTCCTTCCTGAGCGCGATGACGCGTGCGTCAGCATCGGGTCCGTCCGCCGCCGCGATGGCCTGCAGGGCGGCTGCCATCTGTTCCTGCCCGGGGTCGAGGGGCGGCACTTGTTCCAGGATGACCAGGTACAGGGGCGTCTCAGGCATTGCGGCAGGATCTGCAGTCACCGGGAGGACAGTCAGGTTGAGCATGGTGAAGTCACCGTTGGTTTTGACGCGCAGGCCGGGATGGCGCACGGCCTCTCTTGTCCCCGCGGCTTTGTGCAGGGCCAAGGTCAGGTCGCGCCGCAGTCCTTCGCGGGCCATCTTCAGGATATTGCTGGTTCCTGCCTCGCCCGGGGCCGGCTCAAGGTACAGACCGGTGCGGCCGTGGAGATAGAGGATATCGCCCTGGCCGTTGACAAGCGCGCCGACAGGGGCCACCTGCAGCAGCAGCGCCTGTTCTGTCAGCTCGCGCAGCGGCAGCTTCCCACGGAATGCCGCTTTTCCGGCTGCCCGCGGGATCGCCACATCTATCGCCGTCATGGGCGGCAGAAAGCGTCCCATGGCTGTGCGCCGCGAGCTGTGGATGTCATCCCTGCGCTGATACAGTTTCAATTTCCGGTCCAGCACAGTAAAGAGGTCCATAAACTCGCCTACGGTCTCGGAAGTGCCCAGGAAAAGAAAACCGTCCGGGTTCAGGGCATAATGAAACAGGGGGATCAGTTTCTTCTGCAATTCCCCGCCCAGATAGATCAGGAGGTTGCGGCAGCTGATGAGGTCGAGCCTGGAAAATGGAGGGTTTCTGATCATATTCTGCTCGGAAAAGACCAGCATATCACGGATGCCTTTATGGACGCGGTAGGCGCTGCCGCCGGGATCGGCCGCGAAAAAGCGCGCCAGCCGCTCTTGTGAGATATCGGCGGCGATGCTGCCCGGATAGATGCCGGCGCGGGCTGCAGCAATGGCATTGCCGTCAATGTCGGTGGCAAAGATCTGCACCTTGAAAATCTGTTTCATCGCCTCCTGACGTTCGGCGAGCAGGATGGCGAGGGAATAGGCCTCCTCGCCGGTGGAGCAGCCCGGCACCCAGACGCGTATCACTGCGCTTGCAGGCTTGCCGGCAAAGAGCTTCGGGATGACCTGTTCCTCGAGGGCACGGAAGGCCTCCGGGTCGCGGAAAAAACTGGTGACGCCTATCAGGAGATCGTGAAAGAGGGCATCAACCTCTGCCGGTGCCTGCTGCAGATATCTGACATACTCGTTCATCGTTTCGATCTGGTGGACGGCCATGCGCCGCTCAATGCGGCGGTTGACGGTACTTGGTTTGTAGAGGGAAAAGTCGTGGCCGGTCTGGGCGCGGAGCAGGATGAATGTCTTTTTCAGCGCGTTCTCGGGCACCGGATCAGATGCGTGCCGGGGGGGCTTGCCGAAGGCATGGGCCACATAGGCGATGAGCTGGGCTGGCATCTCAGCCGGCGGAAGCTCGTAGTCTACCAGACCGGTAGCAATGGCACTCCGCGGCATGCCGTCGTACTCGGTGGACGCGGGGTTCTGGACCATGACCATGCCGCCCTCACCCTTGATGGCGCGCACACCGAGAGTGCCGTCGCTGCCCGTGCCGGAGAGCACGATGCATATAGCCCGCTCGTGCTGGTCCTGGGCGAGTGACCGGAAGAAGAAGTCAATGGGCAGGCGCTTCCCCCGGGGTGCGGATGGTTCCAGCAGTTGGAGGGCGCCGTTCAGAAATGCCATATCGTGGTTCGGGGGAATAATATAGGCACAGTTGGGTTTGACCGCCATACCGTCCTCGACCTCGAAGACCTGCATGCTGGTGTAGCGCCGGACGAGGTCGGTGAGGATGCTCTTGTGGTCCGGTGCCAGATGCTGTACAAGGACAAAGGCCATACCTGGATCGGAGGCGGGCATGCCGGAGAAGAAGGCCTCGAAGGCTGCCAACCCACCAGCAGAGGCGCCGATGCCGACGATGGGAAAGCCCGCACGCGGGTGGTCGGTCGTGCCTGCCTCTGTTGCGGTCCCAGCCGCTGTGTCCTGCGGCGCCTCGATTGTCTTGGAATCAAGCGTTACTTTTGATTCTTTTGCCTTGCTTCTTTTTCTTGCTGTTATCACAATTGATCCCTCCCTTAATTGTGGATATCGGATTGCGAATTTGCGATTGTGGATTTTGTATAGTGAACAAAAAACATTTTATCAAGCTCATTTAAAATAACCAGGGGTGTAGAAGGAATTGCTATCTTGCAGCGTAGACTTTTTAGTTTCGGATGATGCATTCTGGATTTTGTTTCCGTTTTGCCAGCATTATCTATCTCTGTCACAACCTGACTCCTCTCAATTCTCACATCTCGCAAAAGCGAGAAAGATTCGGGGGGGGGGGGGGGGG
>JAPLKA010000009.1:11369-20797 GCA_026388315.1 Pseudomonadota bacterium
GGGGGGGGGGGGGGGGTGGGGTGATAGAGACAAACACATTATTATATTGTCTCTATCGATATATCTATATTTGATTATAGCAGAGATACATCGAAAATACACAGAATTATTTATTTATTGCCGTATGAAAGCTGCTATGATATTAAAAAGGCTGTCTGTGTGGACTTCAGGAAGGAGTGCTCAACAGCAATGAAAACAGAGTTCTCTTTATTTTTTGGAGTGTTTTATGTCAATTCGCAGCGATCAAGTGAAACTGGTTCACACATTTCAGGGAGATTCATGGAATACGATATGAGTTTCTTTTCTTCGTTGTCACGAACGAAAATTACAAAGCAGTTTTTTTGGAAACCCTCTTTGTACTGCTCCGTAAGCGACGCTCGCTCGTGCTCGCTCGGTTGCGCCTTAAAATCCTTGTACGGATATGCATAGATCATCTCCTCCGTTACATCAAGGAGCATGACAGGCTTCTTGTCGTCATGGATCATGTAGGCGTGACAAATGACGTTCCAGTGCTGCTTGATGGCTTTGAATCGTTCACATACCTCGCAGCTCTGCTGCGGGGTAGTTGATGTATTTGTCCGTGTCGTGCGATGTGATTTGTAGGTTCTCATTGATGCTGTTCATAAAGCGACCTCACTTATCAACGCCATGCTCACCAGCGTGGCGCGCTGTTTTGCCGCGTTAGGTGCAGCTATTTGTTAACTGCATAAGTTCTCACTTCCTGTTCCAGCCTTTCCCCTAAAGCGTCTGAGGTGATATCCAGATCATACTGGGCCTGTAGCCCTAACCAGAATTCCGGGGATATTCCGAAAAACTTGCCAAGCCTCAGGGCAGTATCGGCCGTGACACTTCGTTTTTCGAGAACAATTTCATTGATTCTTCGCGCAGGCACACCTATACCAAGCGCCAATCTATTCTGACTTAGGTTCATGGGTTTAAGAAACTCCTCGGAAAGAACTTCTCCAGGATGTATTGGATGGAGTGTTTTTTGCATGATCTTTCTCCTTAATGGTAATCGGTAATTTCAACCTTGTGAGCATCGCTGTTTTGCCACTCAAAACAGATACGCCACTGGTCGTTAATTCTTATGCTTAGTTGACCTTCACGGTTACCTTTCATTTTCTCCAGTCTGTTTGCAGGTGGAACCTTTAAATCATTCAGGGATTTAACATTATTCAGCATCCGCAGTTTTCTCAGTGCTGCTTGTTGTATATCGCGTGGCAGCTTTTGAGACCCCTCGCGGCTATATACTTTTTCTGTTTCTTTATCCTTAAATGATTTAATCATCTTGTAGTAAGATATACCCCTTAACGTTTAACGTCAAGCGTTATATTATGCAGATGACTATCTTTTTGTAGTTATTCATTTTGCAGTTAACGAAAAGCTCACCTGCGCGGCGGACGGGTCAATGGAATACCCGAAGGCCTCAACGAAAACAACCTAATACTCTTCCGCGTCAGGTGCAGCGTCTTGTTCAGCATTCTTTTGGTATTTCCATGGGCTTTCAGTTCTGTCCCTCTTTAAATATTCCAGATAGTCTGTGCAAATTTCTCGGATGAGCTTCTCCAGTGGTGTTGTAGCAACAAAAGCTTCGGCGTGTATCTTTTCCTTCTCCTCTCTCTCGGCTTCTACCTGCTTTTCATACTTTTCTTCGTCAAAGGGACCAAACTTTTCTTCCAAGTCCTTCTTTACTTGTTCGAACGGGATTCCCTTTGCCTCACCGGTTTCCTGTTCCTTGATTCTTTTATCAAGAATGGATGCCACCTGGTCTTCTTTTCTCTCGTAACCTGGTTCCGGAATGGCTTCAAAATCAAGGATTGGTAGGCCAAATGCCTCTGCCATCATTATCCAAGAGTGACGTAATTCTTCTATGTTTTCTCCAAATGGCTCTACAGGGTCCTGGGTGACTGCCCCCACATGTCTGTTATTATCGTAATACGCTTCATGAATAGCATAAGTGTAGCTTGCCCTCTCAGTGTCAGGGTTGACGTATTTCTTCCTAACCACTCTATAGTTCCACATGTTTCACCTTTAATACAATGCCTGCGCGCCAATCTGCTCGTAAAGCTTGTGCCGAACAATTAATCTGCTGCAAGCTACAATTTGTTAAATTTTATGCTTAACAGATAGTATTGTCAACGACAATGACGTTCATATAGCAAACGCATGAGGATAAATCATCATGATATCAACGGGATAAGGGGTGCCGTTACAAATGCACAAAGCAACATAATCCTTAAATCATAATATTATATTGCTCACTGCATAACATTAAAGTTTATTATTTACAGGAACGACAGATTCAAACTGAAATATTCACGCTGTGGTTATTGATTGCGATGAAATGTAGCCCATCCGACAACCTTGCCGGATTGTGGAGCAGGAAGAAGCCCACACTTCAATGCACCCACATTCTTCATAAAAATATTCTACCTCCATTGTAAATGAAAAATCCAGGGTACGCTCAGCCAGGGGCAATAATCTGGTTTGATGTATATGTGATTTGCTCTGACTTTTTTGCCATCCATAATAAAATACCCCTTTTATAAATTAGTCGTTACACCATCAGTTATCTACTTCCTTCTAATAAAGCGGAACGACCGTACGAAAAAAGTAATACATAACAAATGCACTACAACCAGGAGGTCAAATGCTCTACGAAAGATGGATAAAGGAGTGGAAATCAGCCCTTGCGGAGAACTTTTTCCTCAGAGTCCTCTGCATGATTCTCGCTGCCGGCATTGTGTTTAACACTGTGGCTCTCAGAAAAAATGACAGAGTAATTATCGTCCCTCCAAAAATAGAAAAAGAAATCTGGCTGGAAGCGAATAAAGTCTCCGATTCTTATCTGGAACAGATGGGCATCTTCTTCGCGACCTTTGCTGCAAATATGTCACCGATCAGCGCCGAATACAACTCGAAGGTACTTGCAGAATACACGGACCCTTCTGCCCTTGCCGAACTGAAAAACGAGATTGCATCGCAGGGGGCTTATTTCAAGAAGAACAATATCACTCAGGCTTTCTTTCCTGAATCGGTGAAGGTGAATGCTGAAGAACGTTTTGTATCAGTAGGGGGCACTGCGGTCAGGTATGTAGGTTCCGTGAAAATAACACAGGAAAAAATGGTTGTAAACGTAAAGTTCAAGGTGCGGGATTACAATGTAAGAATAGACGAACTCTACAGCGAATTCCCTGAGAGGAAAAAGAAAAAGGAAGAGGAAACCGAAAAAGCACAAGAGAAGAAAAGAGTGAAGCCTCAAGAAAAAGAGGCAAAGGAAAAGGAGATAAGATGACATTTATTGTGAAGAGATACATGGGCATTATCGCAGTAACGCTGTTGCTCAACAGCACCGCATACGGTATGCAGATAATAAGTCCGGTCGAGGGGGAAACAAGCTTTATCGAAATCTCCAAAAAGGACCTCAATGTTATTAAAACATCGTTTTCCGGTACAAAAGCAATCTCAGGCAGTCGTTCGCTTGATGTAAAGATTGAAGGGAAGAATATCTTTGTCAAGTACACAGGAAGTATCGCCGAACCTCAGGAATTGATAATCACTGATACAAGCGGTTCAATTTACCCGCTTGTCCTCAAGCCTACGGGCATTCCCGCAGAAACCATCGTATTGAGGACGAGGGATGACACATACGACGCGCTCGACTGGGAACGGTCCCATGGGTACACAAGGTCGATCAAGGAACTGATAAAGAATATGTATATTGAAGTGCCGCCGAGAGGGTACACGGTTGATGACCTTACAGAGGATGCAACGGAATGGAACGAAGTGACGAAAACGCTGAAGAAACGGTATGCGGGGGCGTTACTGTCGGGAGAAATATACATTCTCAAGGCGCGTGCCCCCGTTACGCTTGATGAGAAAGAATTCTATAAGGAAAACACGCTCGCGGTGTCCATCGAGAAGCATGCCCTTGAAACAAACGAAACTACAAAACTTTACATTGTAAAAAGGCGCGGGGGTAAGTAGTTGACGTTTAGAAAAAAGATAATTCTCGTTATTATTATAGGTTTTATCGTGGCTTCCATACTCCATATTATCGGCAATTATTACGGTATAGCCATCTCGGGGCAGGAATGCCTTCCCTACAAGCTGTGGCTCGTCAGAAAGAATACGCAGCCCGCCAAGGGCGGGTATGTATATTTCAACGGCAGTAATATCCCTTTGTACGATGGTACGAATGTAAGGCTCATCAAGTATGTTGCGGGTGCATTAGGCGATACGGTGCAGGCAACCATCCTCAGTATTGAGGAATATATGGATGTCGTTATAGAAGGCGTTCTTTACCGCTTAAAGGTAAAGGCTTATGTGACACTTGTCGGTAAGGACCAAAACGTAAAAACGTTCATGGCGTATGATCGCAGGAGAGACGGAACAATCCTGCCTTTTGTTTATAAAGACGGTGAGACGGTTACAATACCCGAGGGGCAGTTCTTTGTAATCGGCACCCACCCTGGGTCCTACGACTCCCGCTACTGGGGATTTATCAATGAGAAAAATATTATCGGTACTGCTTATCCTCTTTACTAACTGCATCCTTCTTGCTGCAGACGACGCTGTGTCCACCATCAAGAAGCCCTCTGAGATACCTGCACATATAGTTGAGGAAGCTAAAGAGATGGTACGGCAATTTCAGGGGGGGAACAAGGAAAAAGAATCGGTATCCATGTTTGACCCGAATGAAACCGGAAGCGAAGAGCATCCTGAACCCGGTACAGCATCGGCACACGTCAAAAAACCGAAGATATACTATCTCATTTCTTTTTCTATGCCCGGCAAAACCATAGAAAACATCGTGAGTTCGGCAATCAGGGAGAATGAGAAATCCAGAGGGTCAGTCACGCTAGCATTAAAGGGCTTCAAAAACGACAGCTTCAAAGAAACTATACTATATATGGCTCGCCTCGCAAAGGTGTTCAACAAAAATCTTCCCGTGACGTTACTTCCCGGCATGTTTGATAAACATGCAGTCAAACAGGTGCCGTTTGTTACCTGTTGCAACGGAGAAGGTATCATAAGAGGGGACGTAAGCGTTGAAGCCGCCCTTGAGATGTTTACTGATGCCCCTCAAAATTACGGGACAGCAGGAAAGCTCTATCCTGTCAGGGAACGGAGCATAAAGTCAATGGTGGCTGCCAAACAAGAACAGATACGGGAAAGATTTGCAGAGAAAGCGGACGGTTTCAGCGAAAACATATACATGGTCTCGGAGTTTAACGGACAGTTTCAGAAGGCGAAAGAGGACAGGTCATATCATGTCGACCCCGAGTATGTCCTTGAAACAGACATTACGGACGATGCGGGGAATATTATCGTAAAGGAGGGGACACAGATAAGCCCCGCTGACTATGCGCCTTTGGGTAAGTACGTTATTATCGACGGCAGAGACGATGCACAGGTAAAATTCGCACTCAAGCAGAACCCGAAAAAGATCATCATTATAGCGGGAGATATAAAGGAACTTTCAAAACGGTACGGTGTACCGTTCTACAGGATAAACAAACAGATCATCGCTGCGCTCCATCTCGAAAAAGTACCGGCAGTTATAGAGCAATCAGGGAGGTACATCCGTGTCACTGAAAAGAAGCTGTAGCATTATCATAATTATGCTTGTGCTGCTGTCGCAGTCGGTCCCTGTCCATGGGGAATCCCCCGTATGCAAAGACTTGTTCCCGAATCTTGCGACAGACATCTGCTGGGATTGCATGTTTCCGGTGAGGATAGGGGGCGTGATCGTGATGTCTGCCGGAGATGTACCTGATAACGTAGATACCGAAAACCCCGATGATTACAACCCCTCCGATTATGTCTGTTCATGTACCATAGATGGTAAGCTGCACGGCGGCATATGGGTATCGTTTTGGGAACCGTATGCGGTCATAGAGGCAACCTTGAGACCGAACTGTTATTCATTTCTGTTCGGATTGGAACTGGGAGATGTATTAGACGCATATGCCGCCCAGGGAACGATAGGATGGGAAAAAACCGGTGAAAAGGCTTTCTACAATCTCCATTATTACGGGTTTCCTGTTTTGTCCGTACTCGAATTCATCAAGGATATGGATTTCTGTACTAACCTGTACACGGACATAGACCTCGCGTACTTTACTGAGGTAGACCCCATGTGGAACAACGATGAGTTAAGCCTGTGGATAAACGCTGAAGCTGCGGTATTCGCCAATCCTATTGCACAAGCCATCTGCTCTGCGGACTGTATCGCCGCATCTGCCGATTACCCTCTCAATGCTCTTTTCTGGTGCGCTGGATGTTGGGGTTCGCTCTACCCCTTCACAGGAAATACCGGAGTGATTGGATCGCCTGTCAGGACAACGAGCCTGCTAACGGCAAGGTTGCTTGCGAAACTGACGAGAACCCCCATACCGGGGGCGATGGAGCTTGACACAAGCGGCTCAGGAGCTAAGTGCGGACAGATATCGGACATGATACGGCCCGTTATCAAAAAAAGTCAGTACCGTTTCAGTATGCTGAGTCCTGTCCCTGAAACGGAGAGTTGCCATGTCCTGGGAAGTTCAACGTTTTTGTGGGGTGAAAACCGTAATATACCAGGTACGGGCGAAACACATATCTATCTTATCTGGAGGAAAAGAAATTGTTGTCTGCATTTTCTTTAAGAATTACATCGTATTTTTTATTGATAAGCATCGGTCTCGGTATTTTGTTTCCCTGTAATGCCGCCGGCGGTAGTTTTGAAGGTGCGCTCAATGAAGGGACTGCATTGGGAACGGGAACAATGACTGATTTTACCCCCGGCAAGGTTACGTTGCCGGATACTGTACCAAAATATGACGAAGCGATCGCTAATAAAGGAAGCTATACGGGATACTACACAAATCCGTCAGGCATGGGGGGCGTTCCGGTAAGCGAAGAAGCGCAAGCAGTGAGGAATGCCTATGATCAAAGACAGAAGTTCGACTTGAGCGATGATGCTACTTTTGGAAACAAATGCCTTGCCCTGGGTGCTGATGGAAAATGTCAGCAGTGGTCTCTGTCAAAAGATTTAATAACGAACACATATCCCGACTGCGAGAAGGTGGTGATACCGGAGCGTGAAACATCAGAGACAAAAACATGCACTGAAACGGCAAATGTCATTAGTATCCCGGAATGCGTCATAAAAAACAGGTATGTCGCCACAGAGGTCGAGACTGTCGATGGACCGTGCGAATCGATCAGCATACCCGTTCACGATAATCAGGTATACGCGACCTGTAAGGACAATGTTGAGTTATACCGTATCAACCTGGGACAAGTCCAGAACGCCGGCGGCGTCCCCTGGGCTGCACTACGGGCTGCAATGTGCGCTGTGATAGGCGGATGCACCTACTGTTGGGGGCAATGCCCCTCAGGTTTTTCTGTGAGCAATGAGGGAGAATTGCCGCCAAATTCCGTGTATCTCGGGCAGGGGATAGACAGCATATCGACGTGGGGAGATTCGGGAAGTAGAATAGGGCGCGGTACATGGGCAAAATTCTATGTTGTGACAAAACCATCGACAATAGAAAGAGTCTTTCTCCGCTCGGACAGCACATGCAATATGGATGATGTACAAAGATGGCTGCAAGAATGTGAAGTTACGGATTATGCAAAATGCAAAAGTTCATGCGCCGGCTGCACGTGGCTCATGCAAGACTCGGAGGAAACAGGCAATGTATATCCTGCCACCTGTGAGCCTACCCCCTGCCGGGCTCCTACCTGTGAGGATCATGCAAGCGCATTGACCCCGGGGTATACGATATGCCCTCCTGGTGACAATTCTGCAACTGCAACCATCAACGATACCCTGTCCACGCCGACTCCTCAGACAGATACTTTTACGACTTATGAAAACTGGATGCCGATTACGTGGCAGACGGTAAACGGCGGTCCGGGCATACGGGAAGGTTTTGACGTATGGTGTTCCAGAATAAAATTTTCGTGCAAAGTAGACACAAACAACTGCCAGACTCTTATTGACGAGGGGTGCGTACATTACAGCTCGCAATGTCTGGATACACCATGTACACGCTATGAGCACACATACACGTGCGGCACTGATAGAACAACGAAATATACCGTTGCTTACAACTGTTCGGGAGAGATTCGCTGCATAGGCACAGACTGTGCTGATGCGTCATACGATGCAAACTTAAACCTGGGCAAGGCGTTAGCAGCGGGGGAAATTCTCAATATGGCGAGGGTGGATTCAATGCCGGACGGCGGGGATTTACGGATATTCCCGGGTAAGGAGATGGAATGTCAGGCAAGCCCGGAAGACTGTTGCAAACCTACCACAATTGGCCTCGCAATCGGTGATTATGTGAGCATGGCAGCCAGTATGTACAGCATATACAGGTATGCAAGTCTGGGCGTTGAAGGAGTGGCGGCATCATATGCAAGTAATATTACAGCAGGGGCAAATTACCTTGCGACCACATTAGGATACGGTACGGCGACCACAGCGGGAATGGAAGCAGGGGCTACGTGCATAACCCAAACCACAGTAACATCCGCTTTTGGCACAACGACCATGACAACGACAATGACTGGCGCCGGTCAGGCGGTGGGCACGACAGTTATCGCTCCGTCGGCGGCGATCTCGGCAATTGGAACTGTTGTGTCGGTAGTGGGTGTGCTGTATTTGGCATATTCGATAGGGAAGATGGTCTATGATTCGACGTTTGCATGTACGGAAGAGGATTTCGAAACGTCATTAAAGCTCGGGTTTAAGCTATGTCATTTTGTGGATGTCAAGAAAGAGGAAAAACTTCTGTTCTTCACAAAGGCGACAAATAGATATTGCTGCTTCAACAGTATCCTTGCCAGGATAATACAAGAGCAGGGCAGACCACAGTTACAGATGGGATGGGGGGGAGGCAATTCTCCACCAATTTGCAGGGGATTTTCTGTTCAGGAGCTTGCATCGTTAGATTTCTCCCAAATGGACCTGACGGAATATACGCAGTATATTACAAGTAAAGTTGATCTTACGCCGGAAGAGATTGAAAATATTTCAAATTCAGTGAAAACAAAGTTTGAATAGGAAAGAATTGTGGTATTGGCGAGACAATGAGGACAATGATAGTTTCTGCAAAGGTTGTCGAATGAGCAACGTTTCTGCAGAGGGCAGAGCCTTATATCACAAAGTAAGTTTTTATGTAAAAGGGGCGGTATAAGCCTATTCCCGGTAGAACCTATCGGCAGGAAGGGATCTCAAATAATTGGTTTCCATCTCGTCAAGAGTTTGCACTAAGGTTTTGCTCAGAATAACTGTTTTCTCAAAAAATATATTTATTTCTGCAAAAAGCCTTATATAGCTGTCCTTGACCTGCTGGGAAAACTGTGTAATCTGTTCTTCCCGATCCTTTGTTTCCTGTATAATATCTTTGAAGACTTCCCGTTCTTCCCGGGTC
>JAPLKA010000010.1 GCA_026388315.1 Pseudomonadota bacterium
GCTATCGCGAGGGGCCTCAGATTTGGTGAACATGGCCTGCCGCTCATCGGTTCCGGTGACTGGAACGACGGCATGAACATGGTGGGCAAAGACGGTAAAGGCGAAAGTGTCTGGCTCGCATTCTTCCTCTATGAAGTACTCATGCGGTTCATTGAGGTCGCGCGCATGCACGGGGACCTGGCCTTCGCCAAACGCTGTAAGAGAGAAGCAGGCAAGCTGAGCCGGAACATCGAGGAGAATGGCTGGGATGGTGAGTGGTACCTCCGGGCTTTCTTTGATGACGGCACGCCCCTCGGTTCAGCGGGCAATCCCGAATGCCGGATCGATTCCATTGCGCAAAGCTGGTCTGTCCTGTCCGGGGCAGGGAGCGCCACGCGCTCGCGCATGGCAATGGACGCAGTGGATAAGCACCTCGTGCGCAAGGACCACGCGTTGATCCAGCTTCTTGCCCCGCCCTTCGACAAGTCGGATTTAAATCCCGGTTATATCAAGGGGTACGTTCCCGGGGTTCGGGAAAATGGCGGGCAGTATACACATGCGGCCATCTGGGCCGCCATGGCCTTCGCTGCCATGGGTGACAGCAGACGGGCGTGGGAAATTCTTACCATGATCAACCCTGTGAACCATGGGGGATCAGCTAAAGGGATTGGAACGTACAAAGTGGAGCCTTACGTTGTCGCGGCTGACGTCTATGCGGTCGCGCCCCACACGGGTCGCGGCGGATGGACGTGGTACACGGGATCATCCGGATGGATGTACCGGCTGATCGTGGAATCACTCTTGGGACTGAGACTCGAAGTAGACAAATTGCATGTCGAGCCCTGTCTCCCTGCCGATTGGGAGGGCTTCACGGTGCACTACCGGTACCGGGAGACTATCTACCATATAAAAGTCGTGCAGGAACACGCGGGCGAAGATGAGGGGAGCGTGACCGTTGACGGGATCGTGCAACAAGACAAATTTATTCCCCTTGTTGATGATCGTAGTGAACATGCCGTAGAAGTGGTCGTGTCGTTGTAAGGCCGAGGCGCTTTTCGCGCCTGGCTTTGTTGCCTGCGAACTCGCCGCATCCTCAATGTAGCGCTGCTACACCTCCGGTTGGCAACCCCTCGGCTCCTCGTTCTCTAAACGAATCCAAATTGACACAAGATGCTGCTTTCACCTACCTATACGTAACAAAAGTTATTGACCGTTAGACCGCTAAAAGTCATTATCTAACTTACTTTTTCTTGAGAAAAAAAGGAGGAGAAATGACCCAGACAACACCGATTTTCAGTAGACCAAGCGGCAACTTCGAGATGGTACGCGACCAATGTAATCCACCGACCCATATCGACAGAATCCTTGAGAGACTCTCCCGTCTGCGGAACGTGGGGACGTAGTTCACTTATTTCGCTTTTCATAATGGAAGATTGGGGAGGTACCCTTTAGACGATTATCAGGCCTTGTTTTTTTTGCAGGCACCTCTATAAAAATAGGGAGGAAGAGGGACATCCATTAAATTATTATATTCCATCTTCCGCCGATTTGAAATACCCTGCCGATTACACTGATAGACCATTGCTCCCCAAAAGATGAAGCGAGTAGTCGTTAAGTAACGTTGGGAAACAATATTACTTACCTTCCCCCTGACCTGAAAAGTAGCCTATCCCCTTCGTGTCCAAACATTTGTAGCAACATTTTATACAACCATTAATATTCTCGTAAAAGTAATATGGAGGCCGGTTTATACGAATCAGGTTTAAGTTGAAAACTGGCTGGGGTCAAATCTTTATTCTTGACAGAGGAGGCGTTTTATCTCATCGAATCTCTTTGCCGTTTCTTCGTCTTTCTGAAGCACCCCTGCAAGCCGCTTCCTTGCCACACTTACAGCGCTGTAATCAATGCCCATAAGTTCCCCGATCTCTCTCTGATTCATTCCACCGTAGCGGTAGAGCATCTCCATGGTAATGGAACGGGCGATACCCTTGTAGCCTTTCTGCAGGAACTCTTCTGTGTGCAGATTGAGCGAGCCGGCAATTGCCTTGAGAATCTTGTCCGGTTGCACCTTTTTTATCATCTGTCTTACGGCAGGTTGTTCCCGTTTGATGGCAGGCATCTTCGTCATGAGTTGTTCAATGAATGATGCCTCCCCGATAATTCCGTGTCCTTTCCCTTTTTCCAAGGGGTTTATCGTGAGTGTTATGCCGCTTTCCACAAACTCTCTGTAGCGTTCTTTTTTTCCCCCGAAATATGCAAGTATTTCCTCTGTTGATAGAAAAGGGTATCGGGTGCGTACGCTGTAGTCATAATAGCTGCTCCATCTGTAGCTCTTTAATGAGGCGATCTTCTGTTCGGTGCTTAACCCTTCTTTAATACGAACCGGATTGAGGTGAACATACCGGGATACTTCCAGCAGATAACTGTCGGTGTCTATAACAAAAGATTTATACCTGCCCTGATAGAGATGTCCCGTTCTTTTATAGCGTTTATTAATGAAGGCGGTGTAGGAGATGTTGAAGTGGCGCATGAATTCCTGGATGTTCGCCAGAGGCGTCTTTACGATGAGATGGAAATGGTTCGTCATGAGCACAAATGCAAGGATATTGACCCGGTAGATTTCAGCGGAATGTTTTAGAAGGAAGAGGAACCTTCTCCGGTCAAACTCATCCGGAAAGATCGTCTGACCGGCATTGCCTCTGCACGTAACATGGTAGCAGGCATTTTCAAACTGGATACGCAACGGGCGGGCCATGGGGTAATATTAAAGAAAAAAAAGGGGTAATGTCAAGGATAAAGATTTGACCCCATATCCCCCCCCGACTTCAAAACCCCTGACCTTGTGTGCCATGTCAATCAGTCCGGTCATGAAGATCACCGGGATATCTATGGTTCTTTCGTCAGCCTTCAATCGCCGGCAGGTCTCAAAACCATCCATGCCCGGCATGAGCACATCCAACAGTATGAGATCGGGTGTCGATTGCAACACCCTTGAGAGGGCCTTCTCTATCCATGGTGTGCCCCTTTTATATAGTTGATGATCCCTTCATCATCATATGTTTTTGCATATGCTCGAATCCTTCTGCGAAAGGCAGCATGTCTGTCATCCGTCAGGCTGCTGAGAATACCCTCAAGGCCGGTATAATCTCCCCTTTCGGCTAATCCGATTATCTCCATAAGAACATCGTCCGATGGCATGACAACCGGTTCTTCTTTGAGAGAGACCGGTTCTGCTTCCCCTTCGATCCATTCGATCCCGAGCTGTCCCTTGAGCTTCTCCAGGAGTGCCTTTATATGCACCGGTTTTGCAATAAAACCATCACAATCGGCAGCAAACTCCTCTGTCCGTTCCCTATCGGCCACTGCTGCTGAGACACCGATCACCTTTATGTGTGTCAGGCGCTCATCACCCCTTATCCGGCACAGGGCATCGTGTCCGTTTATTACGGGCATCAGAAGGTCCATGAGGATAAGATCGGGTTTTGTGGTTGCTGCCTTTTTAACGGTCTCTTCACCGTTTCCGGCGGTCTCTACGGTAAACCCCAGGGGTTCGAGCACCGAGACGAGCATGGCAAGGTTTGTGGGGTTGTCATCGGCAATGAGGATGCGTTTTCTTTCCCCATGATACCCAATAATGACCTTCTCAGTCGCCTCCGGGGCTACCGCTCCTTCCTCCACCTCAAGTTCAAGGACAAAGGTGAAGGCGCTTCCCTTCCCCGGGGCGCTTTCCACGGAGAGCCTTCCTCCCATGAGCTCCACCAGATGCCTGCTGATAGCAAGTCCCAGACCGATCCCTTCGGTGGCCCGGAGATCTCCCTGCATGAAGGGTTCGAAGATCGCCTCGATCTGCTCCCGGGGAATACCGATGCCGGTATCCGAAACATGAAACGTGAAACCGGAAACGGGATGGTGGAGAGATTCCTCTTCGCCGGGAACTCGAAGCCCGGAACTCGTAACCTTCAAGGTCACGCTGCCTTCCTCTGTGTATTTGACTGCATTGTCAAGCAGGTTAATGAGTACCTGCCGAAGCTTCCGTGTATCGCCCCTGACGATGGCAGGAAGTGACGGGTCCTCTTCGTAAAGGAAAGAGAGGCGCTTTTCTGCGGCCTTGACCCCGCTTGCGCTTAATACCTCATGGATGAGGGCAGGCAGGTTGAATGCTTCCCGCTGTATTTCTTCTCTTTGCGCCTCTATACGGGAGAGGTCAAGGATGTCGTTGATTAATGATAAGAGATGCTCGCCGCTTTCCTGGATCGTGTTCAACTGATCCCTCTGTTTATATAGGAGGTTCTCCTGCCCTTTGAGGATCTGGGCATAGCCCATGATGGCATTCAAGGGGGTGCGCAGATCGTGGCTCATCCTGGCGAGGAATGAACTCTTGGCCCGGTTAGCTGTTTCTGCGGCCTCTTTGGCGGTAGCCAGTTCGACGGTGCGCTCACGAATCAGTTCTTCTAAGTGGTCGCGGTGTTGCTTCAGTTCCTCTTCGGCATGTTTGCGGTCGGTGATGTCATCGCAGACCAAAAGATATTCGCCGCTCTCCAGTTGTACCGGAATAAAATTAACTATCTTTTCTGTCCCGTCTTTACATATTACGTTGAATGTCCTCTCGGTCATTTTTTTTACTGCAGAATGTTTTTCAAATCTGTCCAACTCGATTTGCCACAGAGAGATTAAACGGCGCCTGTATTCTTGGTCCGGGAATGCCTTTCTGAACCATGTTTTTCCATTTGGAATATCCTCCAAATCATATCCAAATATTTCCTTAAATTTGCTATTAATATATTTAAAGTTTCCATCAATATCGATCAGCACCAATCCAAATGGAGCATTTTCTACGAGAGTTAAAAATCTATGTTTTTCGCTCTGGATAACTTCCTCGGCATGTTTACGGTCGGTGATGTCCCTCAGGGATTCGATGGCGCCGACCCGGTTTCCGAGTTTGTCAATAAGCGGGGATGCAGTTACCCATAGATAGGCCCCTTTTCCCTCATATAGGTATGGTGCATAGGTTTCGGCATAAAATGTGTGCTCCTTTTTCTCAAAGGAAGCATATTTCTTCTGCGAATCCGGGTCTTCATCGAAAACAAAATCAATCAGGATGAGCCGTTTCTCACCATAGAAAGGCAATGCATAGGCCTGATCTCCCTTGCCCACAATATCCCCGGCCGGTACCCCGGTCATCTCTTCGATCGCTTTGTTCCATGCAATGACCTTTTGCTCGTTATCCACGACGAATGTGGCATCCGGAAGAAAATCGATGGTATCGGATAACCTCTGGTGCGCCTCCTGGAGCTGCTCCAACATCATATTGAATCTATTTGCGAAATAACCGATTTCGTCACGGCTATTTACCCTTGCCCTGACGCTGAAGTCACCGCTGCCGTACTGTTCCAGTACCTTAACGAGCTGCGAAATGGGTCGCGTGATCGACCGGCTCATGATGATTCCAAGCGCTACGGCGAAGAGGAGGGCAATGGTGCTGAAGAGTAGGATGGAGGTTTTTATAAGACGGACCTTATCCTTAAAAAATCCCCAGGAGTTGTACATCATATCCGTTTCCACCTTGTCGAACTGTAGAAGGAGCGTAATGAGGTGGGCATGGATGTCCCGGAAATCCGCCGTTGCCCTCATTGTTTCTCCCTGCGGTTTTCCTTCTATGTTGTAGCTTCCAAGAAGTGTTTTGAGGGTTTCAAGATACTGGGCGTAGACGGCTCCGATCTTGTCAAACATATCATTCTCTATGGGCGTCAGTTGCCTGTTGCTTACCTGTCGCATGTATTCCTGGGTTGTGCGGAGCCCGTCGTTGATAACGATGCGTATTTCCAGCTTACGGCCTTTCTTTTCCGTCAAGATATATTCTTTGACGAGTGCGGCGATCTGTTCATTTTCAAAGATGATGCTTTTACTCAGATGGCGTGCGTTGGATGTTTCCATAACCTGCGTGGATACGAGCTCTTCAATTGATCCGAGCTGATAGCTGGAGAGCCATCCCACAAAAGCCAGAATGGCTGCAAGGGCAAGGAGACCCCCCGTTACCCTGATTCCAATAGATGCTATCGAGATCTTCATGCCTTGCCTCCCTATCAGTCTGCCGCGAGATAATCAGTGATGCTCTGCCATTTTCCCCGGATGACCTGTCCGAGCCTGAGCTTTTTACAGCCCTTATGATCAGCGGCCGTAAAGGTTACCGGCGCCGTGATTCCGCCTGTACTAAAATCCCGGATAGATTCCAGACCTTTTCTGATGCCGACCCCGGAGAGGTCATCGCCTGCCTTCTTAATGCCTTCCAACATGACCCTGGCTGTAGTCCATCCGGCGATGTAGCGTGATATATAACCCTCGATATCAATCCCTTTACGCTTGTTGTATTCCATGATCTCTGCGACGCCGGGGATGTACATGTCTGTGAAGAGAAAAGGCATTGCCCCTATGTATCCTTCAGCCGTCTCGCCTGCCAGGGCGATCAGCTTCTCGTCGGCGCACCAGTTTAGTCCGAAGAATGTAATGTTAAGACCCAATTCCCTGGCGTTCTTCAGGATGACTGATGCCGCCCATGTCGTTTCCTGGATGACCGCATAATCGGCCTTTTTTTCTTTTATCCTCAAAAGCTGTTCCTTTGCCTCCCGGGCGTCCAGGGAGACGATCTCCTCGGCAACGATATCGATTCCGTGTGCAGCGGCATAGGCTTTTCCGTCGGGAATAGGGGATTTCCCGAATTCCATTTCGTTAAATATAAAGGCAACCCGTGGTTTTCGCGCTTTCTCTTTCCACTGGTCAAGGATGTACTTCAGCACAATGCGCATTTGATCCGAGTAGGTCACACCGATAAGGAAATTGTACGAGGCCTCTTCTATGATCCCCAGCCTGGAGGAATGGGATGCCGACATGAAGGGGATATGATCCCGGGCAATAAGCGGCCGGAGGCGTTCCGTGTCTCCTGTTCCCCATCCCAGGATCACATGGACCTTGTCCTCCTTGACCATCCGTTCATAGGCTATCTTTGCGCGTGGGATCATATAGGCGTAATCCATTTCGATGAGTCTTACCTTTCTGCCGTTGATCCCGCCATTTTCGTTGACATAGTCGATATACTTTCTGACGCCGTCTGCATAAGGTACGCAAATCTCGTGGGTTGCGCCGGTCAGGTCGAAGATCCCGCCGATCCTTATCTCCCGTTCGGCTTCTTTTTTTGAACAGCCAACCGAGCAGATGACGGCCAGGATGATGGCCAACAAAAAGGTCTTATAATATATAGTTTTCATGTCTCACCTCTTGGCAATATTGAACCTCCTGACCCTGCATACAAGACGGGACTTGGGGGCGCCTCCCGGTCAAGGGGGTTTTTGAAGCGGTATTTTCTATCCATTTCTCTTCCCTTTCATTATAGCCGATTATGGCCTCATCGTCATATATTTTTGCGTATGCTCGAATCCTTCTGCGAAAGGCAGCATATCTGTCATCCGTCAGGCTGCTGATACCAATTTGCCTTCATTCATATAACTTCGTTATCTCGTCGTTGCGCTCCTCGACGTACTGCATGTACGCCTGCGTCGGTTCCTCCTTGATGCCTCGTTCTATCTTTGAATCCGAATTGGTATGAGAACACCCTCAAGGCCGGTATAATCTCCCCTTTCGGCTAATCCGATTATCTCCATAAGAACATCGTCCGATGGCATGACAACCGGTTCTTCTTTGAGAGAGACCGGTTCTGCTTCCCCTTCGA
>JAPLKA010000011.1 GCA_026388315.1 Pseudomonadota bacterium
AATAAAACCAATTACCTTTCCGTTGATTTCCGCTGCGAGTGATGGAACGCCCGATTCTTCAATACGTTCGAGTTTATTTTCCCAGTACTCCTTCCTCTGTTTTCCCAAGAGTGAAAAGTCGATCTGGGCTACCTCATCGAGGTCTTTTATTAATAATGGTCTTAAGGTAATATTTTCCAGTGTTTTCCGCCCCGACCCATGTGTTACCAAGTAATTCATTGATGATGATTTTGAGCTACCTATCTTCGTTGGCTCCGCCCCGGTATCCGCTTGCGGGTGTCCCTCGATGTGCTTCTTCA
Source organism: Pseudomonadota bacterium (assembly GCA_026388315.1). Taxonomy (NCBI): domain Bacteria; kingdom Pseudomonadati; phylum Pseudomonadota; species Pseudomonadota bacterium. Next base: position 300 of record JAPLKA010000011.1, read on the forward strand.
TTATCCGCTAAGCGAGCGGCGGAAGAAACAACTTGACATTGTGCATAACTTCTGATTAATTCTGATCTAATACTAATAAAAATAAATAGGTACGCACTTCAACACAAAGGAGAACCCTTACATGAAAGAGACGTTCAAATTGATTCTGGCATTTGCTCCGTGGTTAGCCTTTTGGTTCATTTCCGGCCCTTCGATGCTCCGTCTTCAGATCGCCATTTTTGTGGCCATTGCATTGGTAATTGTTATGGCGATTACCAAGCTTCACAGAGGAGTCATTCTCTGGGCCGGGTATGCATTTTTTGCGTTTGCGCTGATCTTCGTAATATGGCTCAAGAATATGTGGGTAATCCGGCACTTGGCAATCCTTGCTCCTGGAACGCTCTTCGTCGCCGCACAACTTTCCGTTCTTTTTGGGCGGCCTTTTACAGGAGACTATGCCCGTGAGAATGTACCCAAGGAGATCTTGGATTCTGCTGCTTTTGTACGAGGTTGCTTCATTACGAGCTCTTTCTGGGCCTCAATTTTTCTGGTAAACAGCCTGTTGAATGTGGTCAAGTTCTCCTACCACGACATACCGGAGTGGCGCTTCAGCGTCACAGAGTATGCCATGATTCTTGTGGGCATCATCTTCACCAATATGTTCTCCAAGACGGCCAAGAAAAAACGCATGGCAATGCAAGGCGCAGCCCCCCAATCCAATACATAGGAGAAATCATAGAATCAGCAGGGTCAGCCCTTGACGGCCTGTTGCCTAAACATACATACAACCAAATAATATTGAAATATGAGCAGGAAGAACTTTGCGGCTTCGCCGTTAAACCTTTACGCGAGTCGCGCCTTCGAGAAAAAAACAGCAGGATCAGCAGGGTCAGCCCTTGACATTTGAATTAACACCATGATAGCATCATTAAATCAACCGATACTATCCAATAAAGAGGTGATCCCTTTTGGCCCGACCGTTACGCATCCAGTATGAACATGCCTTTTATCATATTACAGGGAGGGGGAACGAGAGAAAGAAGGTCTTTTATACAAAAACTGATTATGACAGATTCAAGCAATATCTTCAGGAGGCTCAGATCAGATTCGGCTTTATTCTCCACGCCTATGTCCTTATGGGGAATCACTACCACCTTATAGGAGAAACACCGAGGGCAAACCTGAGCGTAATTATGCATTCCATCAACGGCGCCTACACCACGTACTTTAATAAAAAGAGAAAAAGGAACGGTCATCTCTTTCAGGGAAGGTATAAGGCCATCCTTATAGACCGTGACAGCTACCTTCTCGAACTTTCACGCTACATCCATCTCAACCCTGTGAAGGCCGGCATGGTAGAAAAACCCGAGGACTATGCCTTCAGCAGTTATGCATCCTATATCTTCTCTGATAAGGAAGATATCGTCTCACGAGACCTCATCTGGAATATGACCTCCATAGAAAATGCCCCTATCTTCTATAAAGCATTTGTAGAAGAAGCGATAAACACCGGAGAGAATCCTTTCAAAGATCTCTATGGTGGCATGATCCTTGGGAAGAAACAGTTCATTAAAGATACCCTCTCCATACTCAATAAAGACCTTCTTGGAAAAGACGATACATCTGCCCGGCGGTCTCTGAAAACGTCTCTATCCCTGGAGGAGATCGTAGAGACAATAGCCCGTACCTTGCATATTGCACCACAAGAGATTACGACCCGGAAAGGGGCATACAGAAATCTTGCCCTCTATCTTGCCAGGAAACATACAGGCTTTATGAACCGGGAGATCGGGCAGTTCTTTGGGAACATCAGTCATTCGGCAGTAGCGAAGGCATGTGAAAGATTTGAAGAGGTAATAGCATCGGACAGGACGCTATGTGAGAACCTGGACATGGTAAAGAAGGCAATTTCAAATGTCAAGGGCTGTTGATTTTTGTTCGTCGCGCCGTTCCTGCCGATTCCGGCAGGTCAGTGAGTGCTGGTCATGAGTGGGCTCGCGCTTGCGGGCGAGGTGATGTTCCTGGTGGGAGGCGCTATTTTTGGCGCAGTGGTCATTGCCCGCTTCAGAAGGCGAAAGGTCTGCACCGGTCCCGGTCTCGCCGGCAACATCATGATCGACTCGGCTGTATGCACCGGTTGCGGACTGTGTGCGAGCGTATGCGGCAGCAGCGCGATTACGGTTGTAGACAAGCGTTTGACTTTGAGCAAACCCGCCCTCTGCTGTTCCTGCGGGCACTGTGCGGCAATCTGTCCTGTGGGTGCCATTTCAGCCAGGGACGACATCAATCGTCGAGCGTTCACCGTGCGTAGACCCGATGACGGTCTCGGGCCGGTGGAGGTTCTGTTGCGCACGAAGCGCTCCGTGCGGGAGTTCAAGGACAAGGCGCTTGCGCGCGACGCCCTGGAACGCCTCGTCGAGTATGCCGAGAAGTCCCCCAGTTCGTCGAACAACCGGCATCGGAAGTATGTGGTTGTGACAGATACTCAGCAGATCAACGTAATGGAAGATGCGGTTCTCAAAGCCTACAAGACCACCCTGCTCCTCCTGAATCCGGTGGTTGTTGGTGCCGTGAAGCTCGTCGACGTCAACTTGGGAAACGTGCTTTCCACTTCACGGGAAGATCTTCTGGCGATACGAGAGGAAGCCGCTAGGGGCCACAAGCCCATCTTCCGGGGTGCCCCATGCGTCATCTGCGTTGCCGCGCCGAAAGACGACATTCAAGCCATAGACGACTGTATTATTGCACAGCAATACATGATGCTCTACGGCGAGACTCAGGGCATAGGCAGTTGCGTTATCGGCTACGCACAGTATGCCCACAGGGCGATTGAACGAATTGTCGATTTGCCCAAGGGCTGCCGGATTTACGCAGTTGGCATATTCGGATACTCAAAGTATAAGTACCAGAACGAGATCCGGTACGAGCGTGTTCCGGAGGTCATCTGGAGTTGATGGAACGGCGATGGGGATGCTCTTGAAATATTGAAATGTGATGTTCAAAAATGTTTCAAAACATTGCCCAACAAAGCAATACAGCTGACGTCTTACAGCTGTGGCTGACCTCTGTGTTGGAACCAGATGATAGAAAAGAAATTCGATTTCAGATCCTGCCGGGCGATTACAGACACCGTGTCTGTAGCGTCTACACCAACAGTTGGTGCAAAACAGGAAATCTCTGTAAACCCAATGCTGGCCTTGGTTTGGAGCATTGGTTTTTTTTCTTTCACTGTGAAAGAAAGTATGGAAACCCCATGAAAAATGACCCTTGGGAGAAATAGCGGGGTCAGCCCTTGACGGCTTGTTGCCTAAACAACCATCGGGTACATTTGAGGTAGCAAGCCGGAAGAGCTTTTTGCGAGTCGCGACTTCGAGCTTGCCTTGGGACCCTGCCGGTAAGCAGAAATGTGCCCGCGGCCAGTGCCGCGTCTGGGCCGCCCTGATTTGTTCGAAGCCCAGCGGCAAGTTAGAAGGCCGAATGGATGCGAACCGTTGCAAGGGTAAGGAAGCGCAGGGAGCAGAGAGCAAAACAGTGTTCCGGCGAAAACAATATTTAGGCAACAGGCCGTTAAAGGGCACCCTGTTGACTCTTGGGTTAGATTTTTAATTCCATGCTAAACATATCTCCCCTGACAAAGCCCATTTTGTCAAAGAACTTGACGAGATCCATTTGTTTCCTGTCCACAAAGACGTAGATTGCATCAAGACCAAGCTTTTTAAGCATGGAGTACATTTCCTTAAACAGGAGTTGGGAAATACCTTTTCCCTGCCATTCTTTGTCTACTCCAATGGTGTCGATACATCCAACGTTTTCC
>JAPLKA010000012.1 GCA_026388315.1 Pseudomonadota bacterium
AATGTATTCCGGTCTTAAATGATTGACGCAAGGGGTCGAGGGTTCAAGTGAAAACAAATCCGTAAAGAAGCTGTTCTATGTTCGACGTTGAACCTTGAACATTGAACAGTCTTTATCGCCTTTCACCATTCGCCTTTCGCCTTCAGCCTGCCTCTTCCCCTTTCCCACTGCAAATTCCAATAATCAACACCCGCAAGCGGGTACCCGAAATTCCACCTGTCTGCCTCGTCCGAGACACAGGCAGGAACTGTTTGTGATTTGGAAGATTGGTCATTGGTTATTTGCCTCTTCCCACTTCAGCCTTCCCCCAACATCCCTTTAATCCTTTGCAATTTTAAAAATATATGCTATTACTTGAACAATGGGAGCATGGTTAAGGGATGCCTTCTTCCTGCAGTATAAAAAACTACATTTACTGCATACTGATATGCATAACAAAGACGATCAGAAAAAGACAAAAGGACAACCCATAGAAGAGCTTGCAGAAATGCGCAGGCAGGTTGCTGAACTGGAAAAATCGGAGGCCGAACGTATAAAAGCGGAAGGCGCACTCCGTGAGGCCGAGGAAAAGTATCGCAATATCTTTGAAAACGCCATAGAGGGTATCTACCGGAGCACACCGGACGGACGTTATCTTACCGTCAATCCTGCTTTGGCGCACATTTACGGGTATGACTCACCGGATGAATTGATTGCCGGCATCAATTCCATTGAACAACAGCTTTACGTAAAACCGGAACTCAGACAGACATTCATGGCGAAACTGGAGAAAGAGGGAGAAATAAAAGGCTTTGAGATTGAGCTGTATCAAAAAAACGGGGGTACTTTCTGGATTTCCACCAACGCACGGGCAATACGTGATGCAGACGGGAAGATGCTCTGTTATGAAGGCACATCCGAAGATATAACCGAACGTAAACTGGCAGTGAGGGAGATGAAAAAGAGCGAGCTCCGTTACAGGAGTCTCGTTGAATCTTCGCCTGATGCCATTATCCTCCTTGAAGAAGAAACGGTTCTTTACTTCAATCCCGCTGCCTCAAAACTCCTGGGATCAGGAAAGGACAGAAAACGACTTGTCGGAAGGAAGATACTAGATTTCATTTATCCGGAAGACAGGGAAGCAGTACGCCGCGGCATAGATACCATCAGGCAGACCGGAAACATGACCCCGGCAATAGAGGTGAAGCTGATTCGCGATGACGGAGGCATCGTGTACGTTGAATGTTCAGGCAGCGCTGCCCACTACAACGGTCTTACACTGTTGCAAATGATTATGCGGGATATTTCAGGGCGCATCCGGGCAGAGGCAGTCCTTGGCATGACCCGGCAGCAGCAGAAGGCCATCCTCGATAATATCCCCGATATTGCCTGGTTAAAGGATAAGGAGAGCAGGTTTATTCTTGCCAACGAGCCCTTTGGAAAAGCCTGCGGAGTGAGACCGGAGGATCTGCCGGGCAAAACAGACCTTGATATCTGGCCCAGGGCATTAGCGGAAAAGTACAGGGCAGATGACAGAGAGGTAATGCAATCGGGCATACGAAGGCAGATCGAAGAGCCCCTGATTGATAAAGAGGGCAACACAACCTGGATAGAAACCATCAAGACAGCGATACGTCATGACAGGGGTGAAGTCATAGGGACTGCAGGGATTGCCCGGGACATTACCGTGAGAAAGCGGCAGGAGGAAGAGCTGCGGCAGTACCGGGAGCAGCTTGAGCGTCTCGTGGAAGAGAGAACGGCGGAACTTACGAAGGTGAATGCGCTGCTTCAGCAGGAACTTTCCGAACATAAGCTCACAGAGGAGAAGGTTCAAGGGCTGAACAGGGAACTCGAACAGCGGGTATCGGAACTGAACATTACAAACAAGGAACTGGAAACCTTTAATTACTCAGTTTCTCACGACCTGAGGACGCCCCTTATTGCCATAGAGGGTTTCTCCCGTATATTGATGGAAAAATACGGTCATCACCTTGACGAAAAGGGGCAGCACCTTCTTGGTATGATCAACAGAAACACAAAAAGGATGGGCGAGCTTATTGAAGACCTCCTCGAATTTTTCAGCCTGGGGCGGAAAAATATAAAATTCACAACCATTGATATGGAAAAAATAACTAACGATATCATAACCGACTTCAAAACAGTCTTCCCCGATGATACATTCCATATAGGGCTTGACCAGCTTCCCCCGGCATACGGAGACAAAAAAATGGTCAGGCAGGTTCTTATCAACCTCATGGGCAATGCCATAAAATACAGCAGGCCGAAGGGGGCTGCGCTCATCAGGGTGGGGGGCTGGATGGAGGAAGATAAGAACACCTACTATGTAAAGGATAACGGGATAGGTTTTCCCATGGAAGAGATAGATAAGATATTTGAGGTCTTTGAAAGGCTCCACGGTTCCGATGAGATTGAGGGAACAGGGGTTGGTCTGGCCATCGTCAAGCGGGTTGTCCTCAAACATGGCGGCGGCGTATGGGCTGAAGCGAAAGCAGATGAAGGGGCTACCTTCTATTTCAGCCTGCCGGGAAGGGGTCAGTAAAATGAAAGACGAAGAAAAGACAAAGAAACAACTTATTGATGAAGTAAAAATACTTCGCTGGACAATAGAAAGCTCAAAGAGCGGGGAAACAGAGCATAAAAGGTCAGAGGAGATGCTGAGGGAAAGCGAAGAAAAGGTGAGCATGTTCTTCAATGCGAACCCACAATCCATCTTCCTCGCCGACGCGGAAGGAACTATAATCGCAGCCAACGAATCCTGTGCTGTGCAACTCGGCAGAGGCAGGGATGAATTTGCCGGATTGTCCCTCTACGACCTTTTTCCTTCCGGCGTAGCTGAAAAAAGGCGGGGTGAAATAGAGGAAGCGGTTTTTTCACGCAGACAGGTGCACTTCGAAGATATATGCACTGAAAGGTACTACGACAACTACATCTTTCCCATTCTCGATGATCCGGGGCTTGTATCAAAGGTTGTCATGTTTTCTTCAGACATTTCTGAGAGAAAACACCTTGAGAAACTCCTGGAGCAGGCAGAATGGAAATACCGGCATACCTATGAAATTGTAACAGAGGGAATTTTTCAGACTGCCCCTGACGGGCACTTCCTGAGTGTCAATAACGCCCTTGCACGGATACACGGGTATGCTTCACCTGACGACCTCATACACTCAGTGGCCGATATCATCCACCTGCACTATGTTAATTCCGCCCGCCGCTCTGAATTCATCCATCTGCTGAAAAAAGATGGCATAGTCTATGATTTTGAAGCACAGATGTACCGGAAAGATAAAAGCACAGTCTGGGTCTCTATAAATGTCCGCACTGTCCGGGATAAAAGAAAAAAGATCCTTTACTATGAAGGCACCGTTGAAGACATTACAAAACGAAAGAGGCTTGAAGCCCAGCTTGTCCACTCGCAGAAGACAGAAACAATAGGGAAACTGGCGAGCGGAATAGCCCATAATTTTAACAACCTCCTTACTACCGTCACTGGCAATTTTGAGCTGCTGCTCCGTACATTTCAACTCCATGACACTGAAAACAGGGAAATTAAGGCTATTCATGACGCAATCGGACAGGGATTAAAGCTATGCGAAGAATTGCTCAGCCTGAGCAGGAGGCAACTGATCAGGCCTGTGGAGACAAACATCGGCAGCGTCATCACAAAGATGGAGGGGATGCTGAAACACCTTCTGGGCGAAGATATAGCATACGATCTTTCCGTTGATCCGGACGTTCGAACAGTAAAGGCCGATCCATCGCTCATTGAACAGATTATCCTCATCCTTGCCGTAAATGCCCGTGATGCCATGCCGGAAGGCGGCCGGTTGAGGATTTCCGCTAAAAACACCTTTCATGATGAAGGACATCGCCCCATCAATCCCGACACGGCAACAGGTGAGCGCGTGGCGCTGACCATATCGGACACGGGTACAGGAATAGCGCCTGACATACTGGAACACATCTTTGAACCCCTTTTTACCGTCAAACCGGACGGGACAGGACTGGGGCTTTCCATCGTTCACAGCATAGTAAAACAGTCAGGCGGATCCATATCGGTAGACAGCGAGGAAGGGAAAGGGACTGCCTTCAGGATCTATTTCCCCGTCCTTCAGGCTGAAGAGAAGACCGAAGAAGAAACGTCCTTCCGACCCGCTGAACTCACCGCTTCAAAGAAGGCAACGGTGCTGGTAGTGGAGGACGAATCAGGGATACTCTACTGGGTAACCGATGTCCTGGAGGGACTGGGATATACCGTTCTCCCGGCATTCAATGCGGAAGATGCCATCTCCATATTCAACAAGCATGATGGCGCCATCGACTTACTTATAACCGACCTGGTACTGCCGGGAAAGTCCGGACAGGACCTTGCAGAGACGATAAAGGTGAAACACCCCGGGATGAAGGTGATATTCATGTCCGGATACGGCGAAGACCGCGTACCCGGCGCCGATATGCTGAAAAACAAGACCCCCTTCCTTGCAAAGCCCTTCACGCCCCTGCTGCTGCTTATGAAGGTGCAGGAAACCATAGGATAGTGAATTGTCATGGAGGATAAGATTAAAAATTTCAAGGATTTGAAGATATGGCAAAAGGGTCCTGTCCCCGAACGGGGGAATGACAATGAGCTTGATAAAATGTCTTTAATTGTTCACTATTCACTAATGACTATTCACTGAATCACTGCCGATATCCGCAATCGATATATTCCGTACGGTTTAATCCCGACAGCGGAGGGACAATCCGAAATGGGATGGGGGGGAATAAATTTTCTTGTATTGTCTTTTTCAACCATGATATTCTTTCCAATAATTTCAATAGGCTCTCCTTTGTAAGATGTTGTCTTGGCAACACATTTTACCATAGGGAGAGCCTTAAATTCTCTCTAATTCATAAGGGAAATAGTTTAATTCAGGGGTTTTGCAAGAGGGCCATTAGCTTAGAATATTCAGGAGTGCTGAAGAAAAGACGCGAGTTGGCCGGTTGTTCCCGGATAATGAGAGGGGGAGTTTTGACGGAGACACTTAGAAATATCGCAGAGTTATTCAGACATTCTACATAACAACCTTAATGAGGAGGTCATTATGAAAACCAGAGCCGCATCGTTTCCCTTGTCCATTTTTTTTCTGATCGTATTCGCGGTATCCGCCCTTGCCGCAGACCTGCCGGAGATCAAGCAGCGCGGTGTGCTGCGACATCTCGGCATTCCTTATGCCAACTTCGTCAGCGGTTCGGGCGATGGGATGGATGTGGAACTGATGCAGAAATTCGCCGCAAGCATCGGCGTCAAATACGAATACATCATGACCGACTGGGGCACTGTCATTCAGGATCTGATCGGCAAAAAGGTCAAAGTAACTGGCGCCGAGGTCGAGTTTCTTGAGGAAGTACCTATCAAGGGAGACCTGATCGCCAACGGTTTTACCATCCTCCCTTGGCGCGAAAAGGTGGTCACGTTCTCCAAGGATACCTTCCCCAGCCAGGTCTGGCTGATTGCCCGTGCTGATTCGAAGATCAAGCCAATCAAGCCGACCGGCGATGTACAAAAGGATATAGCCAATACCAAGGCCTTGATGAAAGGGGTCAGCGTCCTGACGCTTAAAAAGACCTGCCTCGACCCGACGCTCTACAAGCTCTCCGAGACGGGCGCGAACGTCATTGACACGAAAGGCAAGCTGAACGAGATGGCCCCGGCCCTTTTGAACAAAGTGGGAGAGCTGACCATCCTGGACGTTCCGGATGCCTTGGTAGCGCTCGAAAAATGGCCCGGCAAGCTCAAGATCATCGGTCCGGTATCGGATAAGCAGTTCATGGCGGTCGGCTTCCCCAAGGAATCAAACCGGTTGCGCGAGGCATTCAACACGTTTCTTGACAAGTCCCGAAAGGACGGCAGTTACATGAAGATCGTCAAGAAATACTATCCATCGGCGCCACGTTATTTTCCGGAGTTTTTTAAGAAGTAAAACAACACACTCACACCCCAACCCTTCCCTTTCACGGGGGTTGGGGTGTGAGTGAAAAGAGGCTTAATTCATGCTCCTTCGCCCGATATCGACATTCAGCCGTTTAATGGCTCTGCTGCTGGCGCTGACACTGGTCGGGTATTTGGGGTATCTGATCAGAGCCCAATACCTTGCCCAGCGTGAGTTGCAGGGACAGTCATCGACCAGGATCGTCCGGGGGGTTGAAAAGCGGGCCGATGCCGTCAGCTATTTCCTGCAGGAGCGGATGAACGATGTCAAGGATATCACTGCATCCCGCGACCTGGCGGTCTATTTTGAGAACCGGGCTCTTGGAATGTCGATGGAGTACGGCCTGAGCGCCAGCCTCGACGCACTGAAGGAATCTCTCAGTTCCTACGATGTAAAAAAACGTCTTGGCGACAAGCCGCTTTTCAGCCACATCCTGATACTCGGTCCGGCCGGAGAGACGCTCGTGGAATATCCTGCACAGAAGTCCCTTTCACGATTGAAACAGACCTGGCGAAAACAGGTAACCGGCAAACGCAAGGACACACAGATTATACAGGACGGGCAACAATTGCTTCTCACGGCACCGGTGATATTTAAAGGTACATATTCCGGACATGTTGTAGCATGGATTGACCCTGCACTAATCTTTCATCACTTTGTTCATGAAAATCACCACGACAAGTGGCGTACCGATGCCTTGTTGATGAATGGTGTTTACCTATATGTAACGGATGAGAAGGAGGGCGGTCTCCCCAGCCGGATGCTTCCAAATCTTTCTAGCATAAAGCAGGGTGTATCGGTATCTTTTTCCATCCAGCCGGAACAGTCCGAACCGGTATCGATGATAGGTTCGCTTGTACCGGTGCCAGGCTCAGCCCTGTCACTGGGAATCTTCTTTGTTGATCCGATCAGTGCCGCTCACAGCTCACCACGGACGTTTCTGCTGGCAGCCGGCGCTCTGGGGGCCTTTATCCTGATCGGCGGCGCCCTTTCCCTGCGAGCTGCCACCCGTTCAACCCTGCTACAGACACGACTCCACGAGCAGGCGATCCGTGAACAGGAGGTCGGGGAGCGTAACCGGCTGCTGGGAGAGGAAGTGGCCACCCGCATCTGCGCTGAAGAGGAGATCCGCACCCTCAATACCAAACTGGAGCAGCGGGTAGAGGAACGCACTGCCGAGCTGAGGAGTGTGAACGAGCAATTGAAGGAGGAGATAGAAGAGCGCAAACAGGCCGAGGAAGATATCCTCCGGGAGAGGGAGAAACTAAAAACCCTCTCGGACAATGCCCCCTTCGGGATGGCTCTCGTCGATAAGGAGGGTCGTTTTACCTATATCAACGCCAGGTTCACAAAGCTGTTCGGGTATGATCTGTCTGATATCCCCGACGGCAGGGCATGG
>JAPLKA010000013.1 GCA_026388315.1 Pseudomonadota bacterium
ATTGTGGAAACGACGAGGAATGTTGTTGTTGTCATGTGACTCAACCCCATGATGTAGCACAGGCAGTCCTTTGGGAATCCCGGGATGAGAAAGAGGACGAAGGAAATAAGAGCCCCCCGGTGTTCCATGACGTAGTCGTATTTCTGGATAATCTCAGGTTTCACTATCCTTTCCACAAAAGGAAGACCAAATATTCTGGCAAGGAGAAAGGCAAGCCACGAACCGATGGTGAGGCCGATGGTGGAATAGATCGTGCCCAGGAGAGGACCATAGAGGTACCCGCCAATGAGGCCGGTGACTTCTCCCGGTATCGGGGCTGCTACAACCTGCAGGATTTGAAGGGATATGAAAACAAACTCGTCATAAGGATGATAGGAATTGATGAAAGCGATCGCCTTCTCCTTATGGATAAAGTAGACATAGAGGTCATAATGAAGAAAACCATAGGTTCCTGAGGCAATCAGGACGAGGAGTAACAGGATCCTGTTGAAAAAGCGGTGATTTATCGAGGTCGTCACAACGGGAGGGTCATTCCTTCTTATCTTCGAGTTTTTTTGCATCTGTTATGTCTTCCGGTTTCTTTTCCGGTTCATTCATGGCTTCTTTAAAACCTCTAATGGCTTTGCCCATAGAATTCCCTATTTCCGGGAGTTTACCGGGCCCGAAGATGATCAAGGCTACGACCAGTATGACAAGAAATTCGGGCATTCCAATTCCAAACATATCTGATCACCCCCTGATTGATACACGATTCTATCAGATACATAACTATAACTCCACTTTTTTCAAGACTGTGAATTTCAGGAACAAACAGATTTTACTCCTATAATTTTTTCAAAATGGTCTACTATTCAAAAATTGGAAAATACACAAAGCGTCACATCACGTCACGCTTCAGAAGCGGTTATGGAGTGCGAAAGATGCCTTCTGGAGAATTTCTTTCCTGTCCTTTTCAATCATAACCGCCCTGAGCTGAAGGTTGTAAAAAATCAGAATCCAGAAAATAACTACTTGGAGGAGGCAACCCGAAACCCGAGGCTGACGTCCCCGTACGGCGGAAAGCCGCTGCCCCGGTTCGAAGCACGGACATCTCCCGGATTGACGTCCCAGCTGCCGCCACGAAGCACCTTCCTACTACCGGAAGATGGACCTTTAGGGTTGTTTCTGGGGCTGCTTGAGTAGTAGTCTTTATCATACCAATCTTGTACCCATTCCCATACATTGCCGGACATGTCATAGAGACCAAGGGAGTTGGGTTGTTTCTGGCCTACCGGGTGGGTTTTATTGCCTGAATTCGAGGTATACCAGGCATAGCTTCCAAGGTCTGAATCGGAGCTTATGCCCGCGTATTTCTCTTTCTTACCACCACTACGGGCGGCATATTCCCACTCTGCTTCAGTGGGGAGGCGGTAGGATTTGCCGTCACGGGAATTGAATTTTTTAATGAATTCCTGGGTGTCATCCCAGGAAACATTTTCTACGGGGCAGGCATCGCCGCAGGATGAAGAACGTGAGGGGTTATTTCCCATAACGGCCTTCCACTGTCCCTGTGTAACTTCATGTTTACCCATATAGAAATCAGAGACGCAGGCATTGTGGACAGGTTTTTCATTGACGTGGCCGTTACTAAAGGTATCCCCCATATCGAAGCAGCCAGCTTTGACAAAGACTAATTCCAATGGGGGCGATGAAGCTGATGAAGCTGGTTCAGGCGACACAATACCGGCTGATCTGCACGCGGCAAGGGATATCAGAAAAATAAAAATCCCGACTGAAAGAATAACCTTCTTGTACATTGAGAACTCCCATAAAAGGTCATTAAATTACATGTTTACATTATACAACAGCCGTTATTGAAATAGTAAGTTTTTTGCTTTATTTTAATTCGTCACCTCTTCTCTCCGATTTTTTTCACCCCCATCACACACAATAAAAGTATATCATAATCTGTTACGATTTTAACGATAACCACTTATAACTTGGTATGTCGAGGCATGAGATCAGGTTGAGGATAGCAGTCAACAATACTCTAACTCATCTTTTTAAAATCTGCGGCAAGGTAAAAAATAGCCGTTCCATAATTAGCTAATTGCCGAGATGTTTCCGAAGCGTTGCTCCGTATTCTTTGTCGAAACGGGAAAGTTTTGCTTCATAACACCATTGTATCCTGGCTTTTGCGCTCTTCTCGATAAAGGTTTTGCATGGTTCGCCGGGATCGGCGTTACCCAAAGTTTCACCCGCACACTGGCTGACAACTTTAGCTGACACAACGTCCTGCCAGAGCGGATTGCCGGGCAGAAAGCTGTACTGAAGGCTCGTCCGCGCCAGCTGTACCACTTCTGCGAAGGTTAAGCGGTATTGGATGACCCCGTAGATCCACTCGCTTGTGAAGTCTGCATAGGAAACCCCCTCGTCGTCCGTCGAGAAGGCAACAGGAACCCCATACTTCCGGAAATATTGCACAAACGGATGTTCCTCACCCGCCACTCCCAGTATCTGCGCATTACTGGTAAACAGGACTTCCACCAAGGTGTTGTTTCGTTTCATCAGTGTAGCCACCGCAATCTTGTCGGCATCATTCAGATAGGTAAAGGAAATGGCATGTCCCACCCGTTTCGCGCCCGCCCGGATCGGACCGGTGATATGCTCCTTCAGCGCCGGATTGCCGGTACCCACGAAACAAGGGGTGATCTCGCCACCATGGAGGGCAATGTTCACTCGTGGAAACCGGTTGTGGAAATAGCTGAAAAATTGCATCTGTGTAGTGAAGCTTTGCATAGAAACGGGCAGGTCTTCGGCGCTGAGCAGGTTCACTCCCACCACCCTTCTTTCCGTATCTGCCAGCAGGCAGGACAAGGCGATCTGGGTGAATATTTTTGGCAGATCGGCACTCCCGTCTTTCAATGCCGAATTCCGGTTTATCGCAGCCTGAAAGTAAAATGAAACCTCGCATGCGGGGTCCTGAGTGGTGGTGCCGCACTTAAGTAAGGCGTTCACTGCGTTCACGTAGGTGGCGACATCTTTTTGCGCCGCGACCACGGCGTCTTTCAATCCTGCGCTCAGCAAATAATCGAACATGGTCGGGTAATTATTGCTTTGAGTGTAAGCTGCGGCGTCCGGATATTTCTGCCGCAACAGATCGGCAAGACGGCTGACCGTCGCTGATTGGAAGGAGATCATGGTTTCTACATAGCTGACGCTCTCACCATTCGCCTGTTGCAGGAGTTTCGCAAGCATCGGCCCCATGTTGTTTGATGAATCGGATACTGCTCCGAATCGGCCAAAGGTCGCAAAAAACTGATCGTGCCCGGCCTGGATCGATGTGATCCCTTTATCGTTGAGCTGGTACATGGAAAGCGATCTAAGCAACTGTTGCCGCTCCTCGGCACTAGCCTGCACCAACGGTTTGAAACCGTTGGTGCAGACACCGGGTGCAGTGTGCCCTGCAATTGTGTACATGGTCGCGACAAGCGGGTCCTGCCCAAAGCAGTCACCATCCGCGCTGCCGAGGTCAATATACTCTTCCGGCATCACAGTTCCCGAAAGGTGATTATGGAGGTCGGCGCCCTTGGGGAATTTCGTCAGGGCATCCACGAGTTCGGGTCGTTCTTTTTTGACGTTGTCGATGAGGCCGAAATAGTCTTTTACGGCACGGTTGTCCTGAGTGCAGATGTTGCCGACCACCGCTACTGAAGCCGGCGATAATTGCGCCGCTTGCTTTTCAACTGTCGGTTCAAGAGACGCGCACCCTTGGAGTATGGAAAGGCCCAATAATAATAACGGAAACAAAACTCGGAACATTGCTTTGCTGCGGTACGGGTTCACTAATTCCTCCTAGTTATTTATCAGTAGACCACTTTCTTCAAATTTGGAAGAAGTACCTAAAGAATATACACATTGTTCAAAGTGCATTGACTAATTGCAAAAGCTGTCAAGCGTGTAGACCATTTAGCTTTTCTTCACAGGCTTACTCGAATGTAAGGACCAAGGAATCCACTTTGCCCCAACAATTAATCTACTGCAAGCAGTAATTTCAGAAATATTAGTATTTACTATTAAACTATGTCAATGAATAATGTTGAACGATAATATTCATAAATTAAAATAGATACCATCTATTTTAGAGGGATAATGACACCACAAAATTTGCAGTATATCACCAATATACCGATGTTGTGCTGCATGAAGTAATTGTTCAACTACTGATCGGGGGCAGGTCAATTTTGCAAGAAAATCATCTATTTATTGCCACCTGCAATCTTGCATGCCGGGCAGCAATGGTAAAAACTCGCCTTCAGGAAGCTAACAAATAACTGGTACAATCGAACACTGTTGTTTAATGAACTGTTTCTTAAATCATACTGAATTTCATTTTCTCGACTACCGATCCGATTATGCTACCTATTGCCGGACATAGGCTGGAGTTTATAGGTAAAGTTGCTTTGAACCTGCACTTGATGGCTCAGTATGGTTTTTCAGGAGGGCCGGACTGCGGGTAATCCCAGCCGAACCCCCACCGGAAAGAAGTCGGCAGCCACCAGACTCCCCCTATCCGAACACCGAAGTGCATGATATTGGCTATTACCGGATGACCTCTGTCGGCCACGCATCTTTTCAATGCCGAATCAGCATGTGTTCTTTCCTCGCGGGTGCCGCCCATCCAATACACCAAATCATGCCTGACACAGCACTCCACCCAATCGCCATTGGGGAAACCTGAACACCCGTCAGATGTAAAAGCATGAGGGGGAGTTGTCCCCTTCACGCTGTCTGTGGTGTATATCTCTGAAATAATCTTGTTGGTCTGGTTGGTATGATCAGCACACCCAACAAGAAAAATGGCAATAAGGGAAATACACAAAATTAAATTATGTGATTTTCTCATAATCTTTTGCCCGTCTTTCGCTCACGTAATGGCCTTCTTCTTGCTCTTTGAACTTGTTTTAACCGGTGCGGTTACTGCAGGCTCGGCGGGCCGCAAGGGAGGTGCTGAATGTGTCACCGTTAATAGCCATGTAACAGGGCAAAGCGAAAAGCACCGCAGCAATAAGATAAAACTTGATGTATCTACTCATTGGTGGCCTCCATATCGAAGATAAAAATCATTGTATCGGTAAAAAATAATGTTATAAAAATTCCACCTTGAGCATGGAGAAGTCGTCTTCAAAACCCTTATTACCATGTATTCCCTGGAGATAGGAATATAGTGAATCTATCTCTGATGTGTCTCCATCCGGTTTGTTTTTTAAGAATTCTTTCAGTTCCTCAAAAGTCCACATTGTCCCGTCGGTTTTTGTTACCTCAAAAACACCGTCAGAAAACACGTATAATCGTGACGGTATATCCACTACAACAGCATCGCCTGCATAAACCATGTCAGGCATACCGCCGATGAACATATTCTGGGTCCTTAGTTCAATTACTTCACCCGATGCGGATATGAACAGTGGGGGCGGGTGACCTGCACTGGCATGTTTCAGCTCTCTGGTAGTTTTATTAAATACCCCGTACCAGATGGTAAAATAGAGGTTGTTCTGCTTCTCCATCTGAAATGTTTCATTCAGGGCAACGAGGACCTCTTCCGGTACCCTGAAATTTGTATTCCGCAGGGTCTGCGATCTCAACACATTAAGGGCAGACACGGACAATAATGCCGGCCCGACACCATGGTCACAGACATCGAGAAGATATATGGCAAAATGCTCCTCATCGATCCAGTGATAACCGAAGGAATCCCCCCCAAGTTCAGCAGAGGGGACATATCGCCATTCTGTAATGATATCACCTTCTTTAACCGGCGCGGGGAGAAGTGAAACAACATATTCGGCTGCACTGGCAAGCTGTGCAGCAAGGACCTGCCGGCTCTTGAAAAGCGCTTGATATGCCTCATTTCTCTGGAGAAGGGCGATGTAGCCTTTTGAGTGGTAGCGTATGCGGGCAATCAGTTCAATCCTGTCAGGAAGTTTAACGAGATAGTCATTGGCGCCCACTGCAAAGGCATCTGCCTTGGTTACTGCCTCTTCCTTACTTGAAAGCACAATAAGAGGGACATCTTTCAGTTTCTTGTGTGCCCTGAAAAACTTCACGAGGGTTAGCCCGTCGATTTCAGGCATAATCAAATCCTGAAGTATCACCGTCGGCGATATCTCTGCTGCCATTTTAATCGCCTGAGTCGGATCCTGGCAATAATGAAAAACAATGTCCTTCTCAGGCGCAAGCATGCGCCTCACCATTTCTCCCACTATAAGCTGGTCATCCACTAAGAAAACCGTAATGGTATGCTCCGTTATGGGAGCTGAAAACTGTCTGGTATCATCAATATTCATAAATGCCCTTCCATGTTTTTAATCTGTTTAACGATTGAATGTACAATTTTTTCGACAGGGAGAATTTCCATTGCTGCCATTTCCATTGCTGCCTCTAATTCTACAGCCGCTTTTGGCATACCGTAGACTGCGGATGTTTTTTCATTCTGGGCTATGGTATACCATCCTGCTTTGCGTAATTCTAAAAGCCCCTTAGCTCCATCTCTTCCCATTCCCGTGAGGAGCACCGCCACGCCTTTCACGGGCCAATAATGTTTTATACTGTAGAAAAACGTGTCCACTGATGGCCTGTATGGATAATCCTTCGGCTCTTCCGTGTAATGGAAGGCAAGATCGGGACCGAGGACCAGATGATCATTCGTTCCTGCAATAAAAACCTTGTCTATTTCCGGATGCATACCTTTTTTCGCAAGAACTACTTTAAGCTTTGTCTGCTCCCCCAGCCATTCTACAAGTCCATTAACAAACTGGACGTCTACATGCTGCACTATCACAATAGATGCACCGAGTTTTACCGGCATCCGGGAGAGAATATCAGCAAGGACCTTTGGACCGCCCGTTGAAGAACCTATAGCTATCATAGGGATGACGGGCTCAAGTGAGGCTGCCGGTACAGCCGTTCCGTTCATTATCTGCCGGCTCTCTTTACCGATAAGTCTTGCTATAATTTCAATCTTTTTGAGCAATTCCTGCCCGCCTTTAACGTTTCCTCTTGCATCAAGCACAGGTGTACCCACTGCGTCGAGGGCCCCTCTCCCCATGGCTTCGAATATCTTTGAGTGATTTGAAACTGCTTCTGTTACGATCAGAATGGCGCAGGGATGATCTTTCATAATCTTCCCGGTAGCATTGACTCCGTCCATAATGGGTAATGTCAGATCCATCAAAATAAGGTCCGGCTTATCTCTGACGGTTTTTTCCACAGCCTCTGCGCCGCTTGAGGCAACCCATGCAATTTCATTTCCCGGCTGAGAGGTAACGACCCTCCGGATAATCTCTACTGACATATCTGTGCTATTAACGATTGCTATACGCATGCTTTACGTTAAATTCCTGTTTAGCGGATAAAGGGCAGCGTTAAACGCAATTAAGAATAAAATGCCGTAAATTCTTAACTCTTCATTATTGATTCATAATTCAACATGATTTTCTCTATGCTCTACGCAGGCTGAAGCCTGCGGCTACCATTTTCACTATTCACTGCCTTTCAGCCTTCAGCCTTCAGCCTTCAGCCTTCATACCTTAGCAGTTACATCCTTTATTGTAAAGAATATTGAAAATCTGTCAAGTTTATTCTATATCGTGCCCGGTCAGTTTCAGGGAATTTTTTTGCCGCCCGTCCCGGTGAAATAGATACCAACTGCATTGCCCATCGGCTTAACACACAAAGGCTTGCCTCAAGGTAATTCGTTACACGGGGCAGGCATTGGCGGGCCAAAATTCTCAGCCCTTACGGGCGAATATATCTTATCATTTCATAGACAAAAACAACACTTTAAGCCCTGAAATTGGCCATTTTCTATGCATAAAACTATTGATTTCAATGGGTTAATTTGGTCCGACTCCGATGGCAAATTATGAATATTCTCCCGGTGGCAACCTCTTTTCCCGCAAAAGAGCGGGGGAGGTATTTTGCAAAGATATCGCATGTGAGCATCGTGTTTAAAGCCAGAAACATGGCATCTATGGACGAGGTAGGGGCGGCAAGAATCCCTGCCAGGGCAAAACCGGAGAGAAGAACGGGAAGGAGAAAGAATATTACCGAGACTGCATTGCTGTCCCATCGTTTCCCGTACAATTCGGGCTGTGTCATATACCCCCGGGTTTTACCGATCAACCATGCCCTGTAGCCCACCAGATAGTAAAGGGAGGTCATTGCGATTGCCGTTCCGAATGCAACGAGACCGTAGATTCTATACCCTTGTGATAGGCCATACCGGGAATGCCGATCATGTAAAAGGCCGTCATGTTTGTGGCGTAGATCGACTCTACGAGGGTAAGGGCGCCGATGATTGTCAGGACGCCGTCATAGTACAGATGGTACGGTATCCACCCGAAAAGCATCGGATAGATCTTACCCCAGGCACAGAAGTCTACATGGAGCAAACACAGGCAGAAGACGACAATCCAGAAGATATGATCCCTCACATAACTTTTCATTGCAGTTTTCCTTCGTTAGTTGATTACGGAAATCGTAAAAATGGCACACATTTTAATCCTGACAAAAAAAATAAAAGCAAGGGGGAAATGAAATCCGATGGTAATCTGAAATATCTTAAGGCCAGTTTGTGATCTTCATAATACCAAGCGCGTCAATACGTCTCTTGATTTCTGCGGTCATTTCGATCTCGTCCGGCCACGGCCGTTCATGGCCGTCAGCAGGACCTTTCCGTGTCGCATCGACGATGATGCCGTCTTCCGTTATTTTCATATCACGGGACGGATCGACGTTATTAAAGGCCTTCCAGAGAATCAGCGCATCATCCGTCAGGTCGACGCGCATGTCGTAAAGAACACAAATACCCTGCGAGAGAAGATCCTTGTCTATCCGCTCAATGTAGTACCGGGAGCTCTTCCCGCCTTCCTTGTCTACCGCAATGAGGACAATGGAATTTACACAATCGGAGAATATCTTTCTTGAAGCAACAAAACCATCGTCGATCCCGCAGAGGCGGCGGAATAACCGGTCATTACTCAAAGAATCCTTCGTCGACCTCTTATTGGTGCGGGGGTGTTCGCCGAATATGCGTCCTGTAGCATCGAAGGCAATCTTTGATCCATAGAGCGGCTGAGGCGCAGAATGGTCAAGAGCATCGAGGATACCTCTGGAAACAGTTACATCTGACTGAAAATCTATAGTGTTCAGGATGTGTTCGAGGAGCGCCTTCCCATCACGGAGGAGGTGTTCATCATCAACAATTACGATCGACTTGGCAAAGCTCATCTGTCCCGTGCCCCAGAGCCCGCTGATTGTCCTGGATGCATGCTGGGGATACTCCTTCTCAATGGCGATGACAACGATATTGTGGAAGACCCCTTCCCAGGGGAGCCAGTAATCTTTAACCTCCGGCATAACGGCCTTTAACATGGGAAGGAAAAGACGCTCCGTGGCAAGGGCAAGGTAACAATCCTCCATAGGCGGTCGCCCGACCACGGTGGCGCTGTAGACGGGGTTGAACCTGTGTGTAATGGCGGTTACATGAAAAACTGGATACTCGCCCTCCAGGGAATAGTACCCTGTGTGGTCCCCGAATGGTCCTTCAATCCGGGTCTCCTCAGGGTCAACATAACCTTCCAGAACGAATTCAGCCTCAGCAGGAACCTCAATATCCACAGTCACCGCCTTCACCATAATAACGGGTCTTTGTCTGATGAAACCGGCCAGAATCATCTCATCCATCCCTCTGGGCAGAGGCGCTGTTGCCGCATAGGTAATCGCAGGATCGACGCCTATAGCCACTGCAACCTCCATGCGCCGGCCCGCCCTCCGGTATTCGTTGTAGTGGTGAGACCCGTCCTTGTGGATGTGCCAGTGCATCCCCGTGGTTTTTCCATCGTATACCTGCATCCGGTACATTCCCGTGTTCCTCCTGCCGTCTGACAGTCCTTTCGTAAAGACAAGGGGCAACGTAATAAACCTTCCGGCGTCCCCGGGCCAGCAATGAAGGACGGGGATTTTCGTCAGGTCCGCCTCATCTCCCTTGAGAATTACCTCCTGACAGGGAGGTCTTTTCATTCGCCGTGTTCGGGGAAAGAACTTCGACCATGCAATGGCCTTGGGGATAAGACTTAATTTGTCGCGCAGGGAATGGGGGGGACCCTGTCTGAGTATCTCGTCGAGCCTCCCGGCCAGCGTATCCGGATCAGAGCCGAGCGCCAGGGCTATCCGCCGTTGGCTGCCGAAGGCGTTGGTGATTACGGGGAACGGCGAACCCTCCACATGTTCAAAAAGGAGAGCCTTCCCTCCGTTGGGTGCCTTCGCCATACGGTCGGTAATCTCGGTAATCTCCAGGACAGGAGAAACCCTCTCAGCAATCCTGACAAGCTCCCCATCCATCTCAAGCCGGGCAATAAATTCACCAAGATTCCGGTAACTCATAAATCCTCCCCTTTCATGTGTCTCCGCATTTTGCTCATGCGGTGCCTCGCAGGATGCTTCCCAACAGGATTGCAACGAATACAAGGATAGAGATGATGCTGTTTACATGGAAAAATGCCGCATTGATCTTTGTGAGGTCCCGGGGATTCACCAGCCTGTGCTCTATGATAAACAGGACGGCGATAATGCCGACGAAGATGAGATAGACGGGACTCAGTGAGAAAAGCCAGTAAAAGCTCAACAAGGACATAACGCTGATTATATGAAGGACTGTGGATATGGCCATGGCGCAGCCTGTCCCAAACCTGACCGGGATGGAATAGAGGCCAGCCGATCTGTCGAAATCCACATCCTGACAGGCATAAAGGATATCAAAACCGGCAATATGCGTCATAAGGGCAAGGCTCAGCACAGTTATGCTTCCGGAGAGAACACCGGTGGCGGCCACCCATACGCCCATAGGCGCCAGTCCGATGGCAAATCCCAAAAATATGTGTGCAAGCCAGGTAACCTGTTTTGTGTAGGAATAGGAAAAGAGAAAGAGCAATACGGGAAAGGAGAGCCAGAAGCATAACGATGAAAGCATGGCAGAGGAACATATGAAAATCAGGCTCGATACGGCGGTAAAAAGGGCAGCCTCCCACCTGGAGATAATGCCTTTCGGTATCTCCCGTATGGTGGTGCGGGGGTTCTGCGCGTCAATGGCTGCATCGGCAATACGGTTGAAGCCCATGGCAGCCGAACGGGCACCCACCATGGCAACGACGATCCAGAAGGCCGTTCTGAGAGTCAATGGCCTTACATTCTGCACCAGGACGAAGGATGACAGGGCAAAGGGCAAGGCGAAGATCGTATGGGAAAACTTGATCATCCGGGAGTACACAAGGGTTTTGGACAGGATTTTCATGGGTTGTGAACGGATGAATAAATCGCGGGTAATACGGAATTGCTGAAATACCATGCAAAACTGTCCCTGTAGAGTTCGATATTCCTGATAATGTCGCTGCTCATATGGTGGTCCGGGGTATCGGAGACAAATTTGAAGAGGTAACATTTCACGTGAAAACACCGGCACGTCTGCACTATGGCAGCCCCTTCCATATCGACGAGTTGTGCGTACGGGGCAATCCTGCGCCTTTCCGAGGAACGGCGTATGGGCCTATCCTGTGTAGCAAGAATGGCAGCTGGAAAAGAGTCAAGCATATCAGGCAGATGCCGGCAGGGGATGCCCGTCTTGAGGTCAGGCCGGTCCGGTTCCATAACCCTTGAGATATGGTAGCATTCTCCGGGGAGGCACTGACTGTCCGTTGCACCGGCAGCCCCGAGGTTGCACAGGCATTTCGGCTCAAAGGTCCGGATAAGGTATGTGGAGGCCATGGCGGCATTCGTTTTGCCTATTCCCGAGATGATGAGACGCATGCGTTCATTGCCGTAAAGACGGAAAGGTCCGGTTTCCCTCTCTTGAAGCGCAAGCAGACTGATGAAGGGGTCTGCCTCCAGCATGGTTGCCATAATAACACCGATCATAGGAGGCCCCGGTCTCGCGACCGCTCTTCGAGGGCTTCAACAGCCTCCATGCCCGTCCTGCCCAGAGAAAGGGTAAATTCATTCACATAGAGGGAGATATGATCGGCGATCACCTGTTCGTCCAATTCCTGGGCATGTCCTTTTATAAAATCTCCCGAATCATGGGGATGTTTTCTTGCATAGCCGATGGAGCCTCTGATGAGGGTTTCGATTGCGGCCTTATGTTTGCTCATGTCACGACGGAGGGCAATACACCCTAGGGGGATGGGAAACCCTGTCTGCGATTCCCACCACTGGCCAAGGTCGATGATCTTGACACAATGATAATCGGGATACACGAAGCGCCCTTCATGGATGATGAGCCCTGCATCGTACTTGCCAGAGGCAATGCCGGGAAGAATGTCATCAAATCTCGTGAAAACGATGTTCCCGCCCGTTCCCTGCCAGAGCTGAAAAAGGAGGTAGGCAGTGGTATATTCGCCGGGAACTGCAATTCGGGCATCCTTCAGAGACTCCATGGGCCCTCGCGCAACGAGCATGGGACCGCACCCGTAGCCGAGAGCAGCGCCCGCATCAAGGAGCTCATAGCTGTCCTTCAGCAGCAGATAAGCGTAAAAAGAGAGCTTCGTCAACGGGTGGGCACAGGCAAAAGCGCGCCTGTTCAGCTCTTCCACATCCTCAATACAAGGATTGAAGCAGAAAGGAGTCGTATCGACACACCGGCTGACCAGGGCGTGGAAGACGAATGTATCGTTCGGGCACGGCGAGAATGCCAGATCAAGGTCGACAACGGACATATCGTTCATGGAAAGGTCCTTATCTCCCTGTATTCCGAGTCTCTCTGGAAGGGTATCTTTCCGGCATCCTTTATAATGTCGATCAGTTCTGTCATGTTGGTCCTATTCTCGATGCCAGTCGCCTTTACCACCGTCTCCTCCATAAGTACGCCGCCCATGTCGTTGGCACCCATTTTCAGGGCGACCTGCGCCATCTTCATCCCTTCAGTAAGCCATCCTGCCTGTATATAGACGACATTGTCCAGGAAGATACGGGAAACCGCCACAACCTTCAGATAATCAATCCCCGTTGAAGCGGCCATACCCTCCATGTCTGTCCGGGCTGGAGAAAAGGACCAGGGGATAAAGGCACGCAGGATACCGGCACGATCCTGGATATCCCGTATAATATCAAGATGGGCAACCCTTTCTTCCAGTGTCTCTCCCATGCCATAGGTCATAGTGGCGCTAGATTTGAGGCCGTGACGCGAAAAGGCCTCCATGACCTCGCACCATTCATCCCTGGTGAGTTTTTTTGGGCTTGCGTAGCGCCGTATCCGGTCAACAAGCAGATCGGAGGCCCCGGGGACAGAATTGAGTCCCGCTGCTTTGAGCCGTTCCAATGTTTCGTCGAGGGTAATGCCTGATTTGCGGGCAATATGGACCAGTTCCGCAGGCGAGAACGAATGGAGATAGATCGCGGGGAAACGGCCCTTGATGGCCTTAATCATATCGATATAGGTATCGATCGTATAACGGGGATGGAGGCCGCCCTGGAGCATCACCTGCGTTCCTCCGATGCGGACGAGTTCTTCCACCTTGGAAAGGATTTCATCTATGGTCAGTTCATAGGGCTCGATACGGCCTGCGCAGGCATGGAAGGCGCAGAAGGCGCAAGATGCCTCACAGACATTGGTAAAGTTGACGATGCGGTCAA
Organism: Pseudomonadota bacterium; assembly: GCA_026388315.1. Taxonomy (NCBI): domain Bacteria; kingdom Pseudomonadati; phylum Pseudomonadota; species Pseudomonadota bacterium. The sequence continues at coordinate 13,666 of JAPLKA010000013.1, forward strand.
CGATAAAACTGACTTTGTTGCCCGGAGATACGAGGTTTGTCCGGAAATCGGCAGCCATGCCGAGATCAAGGATATCCCATGAGAAAAGACCGGTTGCCTCAGCCGAATCAATCCGTTCCCCTGCGTATATTCTTTCTTTAAGTCTCATGGGCTTCCCCTCATCTCATAGCTCGCCACGGCCCTTACGGCCTGCAGTCCGGCGTTCTCGATGAGCCTCTTCAGGTGTAACTCGTTTCCCGTGTCCGAGGTGGAAGCACCCGCAGAATGGACCACCTTCTCGTGATGATAGGTTCCGCCGAGGTCATCAACGCCGAAGCGAAGGAGGGTCTGGGCCATTTTTTCGCCGAGATACATCCATAATGCCTTAATATGGGGGACATTGTGCAGAAAAATGCGGCTCGCCGCAAAGAGGCGGATATCATCAAAACCAGTGGATTGATGACGCCTGGGGGCAACGCCTCTCTGTGCGTCATGGTAAGGAAGGGGGACAAAGGTCTTGAACCCCCCCGTCTCATCCTGAAGGCGCCTAACCTGAGAAAGGTGGCTTACGATGTCTTCGGGTCTCTCCAGATGGTTATAGAGCAGTGTGGCGTTTGTCTTCAAGCCGAGGCCATGGGCTGCCTTCATGACTTCGAGCCAGCGTTTTCCCGAGATCTTCTTGGGGGCGATAATGCGCCTGATCTCCGGCGCAAAAATCTCGGAGCCTCCTCCGGGCAAGGCGCCCAGACCTGCATTTTTCATGCGAATCAGGACTTCTTCAAGGGAAAGGCCGTTGATACGGGCAAAATAATCGTACTCCACTGCGGTGAACGCCACAATAAAGATACTCGCTTTAATGGATTTTATCCGTGAGAGCATCTCCTCGAAATAGTCTATTTTCAGTGTAGGGTTAAGGCCACCCACGATATGAACCTCATCGATACCGTAAGAAACCATCTCCCTGACCCTGGATTCTACCGCCTCAAGAGTCAGGGTAAAGGCGCCTTCATCGTCTTCGGAACGGGAAAAGGCGCACAGAGGACACCGCAGTTCGCAGATATTGGTATAATTAAGATTCATGTTTACACTGTAATATGCAATGTCTCCATAGAGCCTTGTCCTCAGAAAATGGGCAACCAGTCCCAGTTCGAGGATGTCCGTCGTGGTAAGCATGCACATTCCATCGGCCTCATCCACCGGCACATCTTTGTAGACCTTTTCGGCAATCGTCCGGAGGTCTTTGTTTTTTATCTTATCGATGAGGTTATTATTCATAGCATCCTTGAATATACCATTAACTGCGGCATTTTTAATACATTTTTGATAGGCTTTTAGAAAGTCATTCCTTGACAAAAACGTGATTTCGGGCTGAAAAGTATATGAAAACGGCGTTAGCGAGTCAAGGAATTTTAGCCCTACAGTTTCCTGAGTTTTTATTGACCGGACTCCGCCGCTCCCATCGCTCGCACGGTGCTCCGCCTCTCACCCGGCCGACCCGCAATCGATGCGGGTACCCCGTATTACCGCTCCTTCCGCCTGTAAGAGAGTAATGCGGTTTGATTCAGGTTTTCATTCCGGCGCCAAGGATGGATTCCCGGCCTCTTTGATGAGTTTGCCAAAAAGGGTGATCGACTGCTCCTCCTTTTCTCCGATCTCATATCTGAGGCAGCTATAGTATTTCACAATAAGTTCCTGCGACAGCGGAAGCCTTTCCCTAGCCCTTTGCGCCACAGCGACTGAATCTTTCATCAATTCACTGTGACTCGCGCTCAGTATCCGAAGATATATCTCTATCTCCCCTCTTTTCTCTTCGAAGGCATATCTGTTCGCGGCGAGTACCGCAAAAACCATTGGCAGGCCCGTGAGCCTTTTCCACTCTATACCAAGGTCGTATATGTGGGGCCGTCTTTGCATCTGTAATTCCCGAAGGGCCTCGTCTCCGATCAGAAGATATGCATCAGCATCCTGAAAAACGGGCACAGACACTTTCTCCAGACCATAATTGTGCTTCAATATCAGCCTGTTCAGTAGAAGTGAGGTCGCCGATTGTGGAGTTTCAAAAACTTTCAGAGTTTTAGACCGGGGAAACCGTGAAAGGTCGATGCTTGAAAAGAGCAGAACACTCATGACAGGACCATCGGAAGATATCCCAAAGCTGCCGATTCTTGTCAAATCATCCATGTGTTCGAGATAAAACGCAGACGAGATGACAGAGACATCAATCTCATTATTGAGCAGCATTCCGTTTAATGCTGACGGAACACCCCTGATCTTCTCAAAATCAAGCCGGGGATCAGAATCGCCTATATCAAGGGGGATCATGTTAATGAAATCTATATGGCCGATACGAATCAACTCACAACAATCCTTATTTTTTTAATGAACCGAACAATAGTTGCATGGTATTCGGTAATCAACATCTGTCTCTTCTGTTGCCCGGGCTTTAAACGGGCAGACTCAATTCTCCCCATCTAGACGCCTATCATTATTATGGTGATTCGGACGGAATCGGGAGTTTCCGATGGAATTATTAAAATTATTGTATCAATATGTCCTTGTCAAGACAAAACTTAACTGGTGTTAGCAAAAAATCAAAACCGGACTTTTCTGTGATATGGTGAAGATGACACTTCAAACTATCAGCAAAGGAGAGATGATATGACCAAGCAATTGCATAACAGACTGACGGAAGAACAAGTTGATGCCATACTGAGCAGATATGTATGAAAGGAACTGAGTACGGTTTTGATTCTTAAATGACAGACAAAACTTAACTGGAGCATGACCTGCCGGACATTGTGAAAATATTGGTTTTATGCATGAATTTTACTTGACGAAACCCGGTACCTTTCTTAAACTAAAACACTTTAAGGTGGATAGTGGAAGATTTCTTATTGTGCCGAGGTAATAAACGTTGTATACCCGACCGGATACCATGAAAGATTTAAAATTGACCAAACCGGTGCACGAAAAACAGACGATTGTGTTGATCGGCAATGTCGCGGTAGGAGAAGGATTCGTCGTGATAGCCGGTCCGTGCGCCGTTGAAAGTGAAAGGCAGACAATTGAAACAGCGCGAGCCGTTAAAATGGCAGGGGCAGATGCCTTAAGGGGCGGCGCTTTCAAGCCGAGAAGTTCTCCCTATGCATTTCAGGGTCTTGGATTGAAAGGCCTCAAGATACTTAAAAAGGCAAAGGAAGAGACAGGGCTGCCTATAATCACGGAAGTGCTCGACCCGAGAGATGTCGTGCTTGTGTCGGAGTATGCCGATACATTACAAATAGGGTCGCGAAACATGCAAAATTTTTCCCTTCTCAAGGAAGTCGGGAAAACAAAAAAACCCGTTTTGCTCAAGCGAGGGATGAATTGTACCATAGAAGAGTGGTTGTACAGCGCCGAATATATTCTCAGCGAAGGAAACCCCTCCGTGATACTCTGCGAAAGAGGGGTGCGCACGCACGAAACATATACCCGGAACATCCTTGACCTTAGCGCTGTTCCTGTGATGAAAGGCCTTACCCATCTTCCCATTATCATCGATCCGTCCCATGCTACAGGAAAAGCAAGCCTGGTGCCCCCTTTGTGCCTTGCCGCTGTGGCCGTAGGCGCAGATGGCATCATCGTTGAGGTCCATGTAGACCCCGAAACGGCCCTATCGGACAAGGAACAGGCCCTGACTCCGAAACAATTTTCAGTGATGATGGAAAAATTACGTACGCTCCATCAGTTTATGAACGGATTGCAATGAAAAGGATAGAGATAATCGGAAAGTCAGGTGCCAGCCGCATCGTTCTTGGCGCTTCAATAAACCGGTTAGGCGAGTACTACAACCCGGACAGGACAATGATTATAACCGATGAAACAGTGCGCCGGCTCCATGGACATCTGTTTCCCCAATGCGACGTTATAGAAATCGGGGCCGGCGAAGAGTCCAAAACGCTGGATACGGTGGAAAGCATATACGATAGATTCCTTCATCGCGAGCTCGATCGCTTTTCATTCATCATTGGCATAGGTGGCGGCATTGTTTGTGATGTCGCAGGTTTTGCCGCTTCGACCTATTTGCGCGGCTTACGTTTCGGCTTTGTGCCTACAACCCTTCTTGCGCAGGTCGATGCGAGTATAGGCGGCAAGAACGGGGTGAACTACAAAGGGTATAAGAACCTCATCGGCACGTTCAACCAGCCTGAATTTGTTTTGTGCGACTTTGAACTGCTTAAAACCCTTCCCGAAGGTGAGCTGAGAAACGGATTCTCTGAGGTGATCAAACACGCTATAATAGGTGATGCCTCATTATTTTCTTATCTTGAGGATGAATGGAAAAATGCGCTGATGCTCGATGCCGATGTAATAGAAAAGATTGTTTCCGACTCCCTCGCAGTGAAGGCAGGCATAGTCTCAATCGATGAAACGGAGAAAAGCAAAAGAAGGAAACTCAATTTCGGCCATACCATCGGTCATGCACTGGAAAAGATCACCGGCAATAAACATGGTGAGGCAATAAGCGCGGGCATGGTTGCAGCAGCCAGGCTTTCTGAAGCCAGGGGCATGCTCTCGCAAGATGACGTTGAAAGGATCGAAGCTGTCTTGAGCAACTTCGGTCTCCCCCTCCGGATTGAAACGGATAAAGATATGATAATAGATGCGATACGGAAAGACAAAAAACGGTCAGGCGAAGAGATAAATTTTGTGCTGCTTCATGACATCGGAAATGCGGAGATTGTGCCGATAAAGATTAAGGAACTTGAAGAGGTGATAGGTGATCTGTGTCAGCATAGGTGAAGGCCCTGCCGAAGAGCTTTTTGAAACGCTGAAGAGGCTCGATTTCGCAGAGATCAGGATGGATATGTTGCGTCTTACCCTCAAAGATGTCCATGACATCTTCTCTATCAATACGGATCTTATTGCAACATATAGACCAGGCGCCACATGTGAAGACGAACGGAAGCAGTTTTTGATCGAAGCGATAGAGTCGGGAGCTGCATACGTAGATATCGAAGTGGACTCAAATGAAGAATTCAAAAAAGATATGGTAGAGAAGGCAAAGTCAAAAGGATGCAAGGTAATCGTTTCTTTCCACGACTATGAAAAGACTCCGGACAGAGAGGAGTTGCTGGGTATTGTCTCTCTCTGTTTTGAATCGGGGGGAGACATCGCCAAAATTGCATGCAAGGTAAATACGGAAAGGGATAATGCAAGGCTCCTCGGTCTTCTGGATTCGGACAAAAACATCGTTGTGACGGGAATGGGTGAAAAAGGGGGCATTACCAGGATTATCGCGCCTCTTCTCGGAAGCCCATTTACCTATGCAGCGCCCGGAAAAGGAAAAGAGACTGCAGATGGGCAGCTTGACATCATAGCAATGAAGAAGTATCTCGGTTTCCTTGCAGGTGACGGAACCGGCAGGGAAATAGAGTTTTAAGGGCAGAGAGAAAATGCACAGGATATACGCAGTGACAGGAAACCCGGTCTTTCACAGCAGAAGCCCTGACATATTCAATGAGGTCTTCCGTGCGTTTTCCATCGATGCCGTTTATACCCGTCTTGCCGCAACCGGTGTAAAAGAGATCATGGATACGACGAAAGAGGTCGGGATATACGGTCTCAATATCACATCCCCATTCAAGGAAGAGATCGTCGAGCATCTTGATGCAGTCGAAGATAATGCACGCAGGATCGGCGCGGTGAATACCGTGGTCAACAAGAAAGGACGGTTTATAGGATACAACACCGATATTGCAGGCGTCTTAGGTGCCTTAAGACACAATAACATCAAAATAAAAGGGATGAAGGCGGTTGTGCTCGGCGCGAGCGGCGCCGGAAAAGCCGCTGTATGTGCACTTCTATCATCCGGTGCGCACGTAACCCTCATAAACCGCACTTATGAAAAGGCAAAGGAGGCTGCAGAAATTCTCGGATGCAGTGCATCTCCGATCGAGGATGTCGGTAAATCCGTTCTTGAGGCCGATATTTTCATTTCATGCATCTCCACAAGCAAGAGGGTCATAGAGCCTTCTTTTCTCAGGAAGGGTCTCGTTGTTCTCGATGCAGATTACTCCAAACGGACTCCACTTCAATTGGACGCAAAGTCAAGGGGATGCAAAATCATTGACGGACGGGAGTGGCTCCTCTTTCAGGCGCTTCCGGCGTTTACCCTCTTTACAAACAAAAAGGCACCGGTGGATATCATGCGCAGGGCCCTTTACCGAAAGACCGGACGCACTAAGAACAATATTGCATTAATCGGTTTTATGGGGGTAGGCAAATCAACGATTGCAGAAAGATTGGCAAGGTTTAAGAATATGATTGCCGTTGATATTGATAATGCCATAGAGGAAAAAACCGGATTCCGGATAGAAGAGATATTCAAACATGGAGGTGAAGAAACTTTCAGGAGGATGGAGAGCAAGGAGGTCTTCGATATAAAAAAGCTTGCCGGCGCTGCCATTACTTGTGGCGGAGGAATTGTATTGGACAGACAAAACGTGGATATCATCAAGAATAATTGCATCCCAGTATGGTTATGGGCAAAGATAGAAACAATATTGGACAGGATTCGAAATGACAGTGCAAGACCGCTCTTGAATGTGAGAAACAGAGAAGCAAGGGCAAGGAGTATACTCAAATCGAGGTTGCACCTTTACGCTCATACCGCAGACTTACTTATAAACACTGAACAGAAAAGCCCTGAAGAAATCGCAGAGAGGATATGGAATGAGATTAATGGCGCCGTCGAGGATTAATGGAACCGTCAAAGCCCCTCCTTCGAAAAGCATGACCGGACGGGCAATCGCCGCTGCGCTCCTGTCAGGAGGCACTTCCGAAATCACCGACCCTTCTTTCTGTGATGATTCCCTGAGCGTAATGTGGATTGCCGAAACATTAGGGGCAGAGATAGTCAGGGGGGAACATAAAATCATCGTTAAGGGCAATGCAGGTCTAAGCGGCAACATGAAAAACAATGTTCTTGACTGCGGGGAATCTGGCCTCTGCATGCGCATGTTCGCGCCTATTGCAGGGCTTACAGGCGACGAATTTACCCTCACGGGTGGCGGCACGCTCCTCCAGCGACCGATGAAAATGGTTGAACAACTTGGTGCACTCGGTGTATTTTGCACGACAAAAAACGGTTTTGCGCCTATAGTAGTGAAAGGCCCTATCACAGGAGGCGATATAACGGTTGACGCTTCAATAAGTTCCCAGTTTTTAACAGGTTTGCTCATGGCCCTCCCGTTGTGTAATGAGGATTCCATTGTCACCGTTGCCAACCTTAGAAGCAGACCATATGTGGAGATGACCGTTTCCCTTCTGAGACTTTACGGGATTAAGATCGTCCATGGGGAAAATTATGAGAGATTCCATATACCAGGAAACCAAACATACAAACCATGCGTTTATAAGATAGAAGGGGACTGGTCAGGTGCGGCCTTTCTTCTGGTTGCAGGAGCGATTGGAGGAGGTGTATTAATGAAAGGATTGAATCCGGACTCCTTCCAGGCAGATAAAGCCGTTATAGACGTGTTGAAAATGGCGGGAGCAGACACAATAATCAATAAAGATCATATTACAGTCGAAAAAGATGGGCTTAATGCCTTTGAGTTTGATGCCACAGACTGCCCCGACCTTTTTCCGCCTCTTGCTGTACTCGCAAGCGCCTGTAAGGGAAAAAGCGTAATCTATGGAGCGGATCGGTTAAGACACAAAGAAAGCGACCGCGCCCGCGCCCTGGTTTCCGAGTTTTCTCGACTTGGAATAACAATAAAACTATTGCATGACAGAATGGAGATACACGGAGGGAAAGTGAAGGGCAACAGAGTGGATTCACATAACGACCATAGAATCGCAATGGCCTGTGCGGTTGCAGCGCTCAACGGAGAGGGGAAAACAACGATAGAAAACGGGGAATGTGTTTCGAAATCGTATCCTGACTTTTTCTCTGATCTGGATGGATTGAGGGTAATCCCATGAATGCATTCGGCAGATTATTCAGGATAAGCATTCTTGGTGAATCTCACGGCGAATATGCAGGCGTCCTTATCGATGGCTGCCCTCCCGGGGTGTCCGTTTCGCCTGATATTTTTACCTTGGACCTCGAAAGAAGGAAAAGCGGGAGAAAAGGTACCACTGAAAGAAAGGAAGCGGATTTGCCGTTGATAAAGAGCGGTGTTTTTAACGGGAAGACCACCGGGGCGCCGGTGCTGATCCTCTTCGAGAACAGGGACATCGATCCGGAGGCCTACAAAAGGATCAAAGATACTCCAAGGCCGGGCCATGCCGATTTTGTTGCCTTTCGGAAGTTCGGCGGGTTTGGCGATTACCAGGGCGGAGGCATGTTTTCCGGTAGATTAACCGTAGGACTGGTTGCCGCAGGGGTAATCGCAAAGAGACTTATTCACCCTGTAAAGATAGAGGCAAAACTGATAGAGGTTGGGGGTTCGAGGGATATTGAAAAGGCAATTGCATCAACCTTGAAAAAGAAAGACTCTATCGGGGGTATCGTAAAATGTAGGGCAAAGGGGTTGCCGGTCGGGTTAGGCGAACCCTTCTTTGATTCAGTGGAATCCCTTATCAGCCATATTGTCTTTTCCATACCGGGCATTAAAGGCATAGAATTCGGGGCCGGTTTCTCCTGCAGCAGAATACCGGGAAGCGAATACAATGACGTCATTATCAATATAAAAGGAAAAACCAGGACAAACAATGCCGGAGGTATAAATGGAGGAATAACAAACGGCAATGAGCTTGTCTTCAGAGTGGCAATGAAGCCTGCATCAAGCACACAGAGGGTGCAGCAGACGATAGATTTGATAACAGGGGCGACTGTCGAGTTCGTAACCGGCGGGAGACACGATGCATGCATAGCGCTGCGTGTGCCCGTCATTCTGGAGGCGGTTACCGCTATCGTGCTTGCAGATTTATACCAAATTCGGAACGAACTACCCCGCCGCAAGCAGGTTGTCCAACAATTATAGTGCCAGATGTGATAAAATAAGTAAAAACAAAAAGGTTTGGGCACAGAGGATAGCATACATACAATTTTATAAAGGACAGACATGGCTTTTACCACCGAGCATAGATGATATGATGCCTGAAGATCACATATGTTATTTAGTAGAAGGCTTTGTGGAATCACTTGATTACACCGAATTTGACATAAAGTATTCAGGGGGCGGACATCCCACATATCATCCGAGAGTGCTGCTTATAATACTCATTATGGGAATAATAGACAGAAGACTTGCCAAGAACAGCAGATAAAATATCATATATGGAATAATAAACATCCTTCAGCAAGCAATGCAGGAGATAGAAACGAATAGAGTAAGACAAGTAAGTATAACCCCGTCCCTGAGAGCCGCTTTATGAAAACCAAAGGCGGCAGGATAGAGTTGGCATATAACTGTCAGGTAACGACATCCAAAGACAGTAGTATTATATTAGCAAATGAAGTCTGCAATGAAAGTACTGAATGTAGCCTTTTGAGTGATAGCGGATGCGGGCAATTAATTCAATCCTGTCCGGAAGTTTAACAAGATAGTCGTTGGCGCCCACTGCAAAGGCATCTGCCTTGGTTACTGCCTCTTCCTTACTTGAGAGCACAATAAGAGGGACATCTTTCAGTTTCTTATGTGCCCTGAAAACCGTAATGGTATGCTCCGTTATGGGAGCTGAAAACTGTCTGGTATCATCAATATTCATAAATGCCCTTCCATGTTTTTAATCTGTTTAACGATTGAATGTACAATTTTTTCGACAGGGAGAATTTCCATTGCTGCC
>JAPLKA010000014.1 GCA_026388315.1 Pseudomonadota bacterium
GGAAAACGTTGGATGTATCGACACCATTGGAGTAGACAAAGAATGGCAGGGAAAAGGTATTTCCCAACTCCTGTTTAAGGAAATGTACTCCATGCTTAAAAAGCTTGGTCTTGATGCAATCTACGTCTTTGTGGACAGGAAGCAAATGGATCTCGTCAAGTTCTTTGACAAAATGGGCTTTGCCAGGGGAGATATGTTTAGCATGGAGTTAAAAATCTAACCCAGGTGCTCATGCGATCGTTGCGCGCGGATGCCGTCTGTCTTTTGCTTGGGTGGATTGCGACAACGTCAATACCACAATCGCCTGCTGCAACGGGAATTAATTCCAGGGCTCGATGATGTTATTGGTTCTTTCGCGGAATCGTCTTTTCCCACTTCTTTTCCCGAACCAACTTTTTGGCTTCGAACAGTTGCCGGGTTGTTGTCAGGTAGAAGTTCTTCTCATCCGAGGCCATACGAAATTTCGCAATAAGAAGGAGCTCGCGGCCCGGCGGCCGGATGGTATAATTTGTCACCGCCTCATAGGTAGCGCGGGCCGGATCTTTGTCGTTTACTTTCCAGGTGTTCTTTTCCTGCATGTGGTATTTGGTATCCCGGATTGTCATCCTCTGGTTGATCCCGCAGGAATACACCGCCGCGCCTGTTTCCGGGTTGTAATCGATATTTGCGCTTTTCCCTTCGTCCTCTTCCGCGTACGACGCGTCAGGCGGCCATTCCTCCTTCTCGGGCCTTGGGAGATCACAGGTTTTGGTCAGAGTGTTCTTTTCGACGACAGGCAGTTCGATGCTCGTGTCAGGCCCAGGATAGAGCTTCGTGGCGCCTTTGTAAGGAGTCGGCCAGGCCATGGGGAACTGGGCGTTACTGATGGACAGGCGGATTTTGTGCTTCGGTCTAAAACGCCAGGTCGTAAAGTGAATCTCGGCGGTAAGTCTGGTCTTTTCGCCCGGAACCAGCGGAGACTGCTTCAGACGGGATTCCCTATCGGCCGGGTTAATGAGGGTCCCGCTGACCAGCGATACTTTCCCGTCCGGCCATACGTCCTCCAATCTCACCGACCATTGGTACAGCGGAGCGTCCGCCGAAACGGTCAGGTTGACCTTGGGAAGTCCCATGATCTCGACGGATTCCTTCAGCGGTTCGGAATCAAACACCATGCTGCTTTCATCGTCAAAAGACATGTTCCCGCTCGTCTCTCCCCACCATCCGTGAACGCTGGTCCCGGCGCCGGCCTTGTATACGAGGGTGTAAGGTTTGGCTTGATCCGGGGCGGAAGAGATCAGCTTCCGGCTTTCCCCAGGGTAGAACCGACGCTCTTTAATTCCGCCGATAGGCCAATTACCGCACCGCCACTGTCCAGGGGTGGTCGTGATGTCTTCTGAAGGCCGAACGCCATCCCTCATAAAGACCATGAAACGGGGTTCGTTCATGATGCCGTTGTCAATTCCCTTCAGCCAATGGTCCCACCATTTCAGCGCCTTCTTTCTCCACTCGTAGTTTGGACCCGGAGTCCCGGTGTTCGGCCATTCGTGTTTCCATGGGCCGATATCCGCTTTAACCTGCTTATTAGGCGAGTTCAGTAAACGCACAACGGTATCGCGGTACCCGTCAAGCAGACCCCCGATGATATACACAGGGAGCTCCACACCGGACTGGAACCGTGCGGATTCCTTGCGCCAGAAGGGGCCGTCGGAAAGGTTTTCCTTCCATTTGAAATGCCAGGGCGGCTGGTCGAAGCGATTGGCGAAAAACTCCGGAGTAAGGGCATATTTTTTCGTGTCCGGGAGGGCATTATAGGTGTCGATCATTGCTTCCCAGACATCGGTGTGCATGACGCCATCGATGAAATGGACATCCTGATAGTAGAGGTCATCCGAGGCATGGGCGATCAGAATGGCTTTGAGGGCGGGCGGTTTGCGCCTGGCAACCATGAGGGAGTTGAATGCCCCCCAGGAAAGACCATACATCCCCACCTTTCCGTTCGACCACGATTTCTGGGAGAGTTGGTTGATGATTTCCACGCCGTCGGACAGTTCTTGTTCGGAATATTCTGCTTCCGGAATCACCCCGGTGCTGTCGCCGGTTCCACGGAGATCCACCTTAGCGACTACGTATCCGTGCCTTGCGAAATAGGCGCCGACGGGATAGTCCCACGACAGATAACACAGGTCGTCCTTCCGGTAGCCGTTCATCTCGAAGAAGACAGGGAATTTCTCCCCCATTCTTTTTGCCTTGGGCATCCAGTAGGAGACTGCCAGTTTAACGCCGTCCGGCATGCTGAGAGTTCCCCTCTCCACTGTAAATAAATATCCCGAGCCGGAGGGAATAACGGCCTCGGCTTCATCCTCATCTTCGTCCTCGGCTTCAAACCGGGCTTGCGGGGTCGCCGTGACGGTGCCTCCGTATAAAGACAGGAGAACGATGCAGAATAAGGAAAGAATAAAAAAAATCGACAGATATTTTTTCATTTCCGCTCCTTTTAAAAGTGTTACCTATGTACCCGGAATAGTCTGTTACCTATGTCCCCGTTCGCTCATCTTCATTTCTCTTGAAGTCAATAATAGAGTCTGACCTCCAACCCCTCCAAAAACAACGCCTTTACTGGAACATGATACTATCCTCCATGGCTGGGAGCACATGGAACGCAATGGGTTTTAGGGTCACAGTAGTCTGGGTCGCATTTGTCTGGGTCGCAGTCATAATCTGGCTGGCAATCATGCTCTGGATAGCAGGGATCTGGCAGGCAAGGATCTGAGGGATTTGGCGTGCAGGGATCTGGCATGCAAATACCGGGTTGGCAATAAGCTGGTTGGCAAGAATCTGGATCGCATCTAACTGGGCGTTTGACTCCCTTATTCGCATCTTTCGATTTCCATTCGACTATTTCCGGTTTTTCGGGTTTCATTTCGTTTCCTTTCTTTGGCATAAATTATCCTCCTCCCACTCCCCTGTATAAGGGTTATATGAGCAACCTTGAGATTGACTATTCCATGCTTTCTCAGGGCTATGTCCCTGGGCCAGCGGTCGACAATCGTGGCAAGCATAACGATACTCGCAATCTTTGCATTTCTCAACCAAGTCTTTGGTCGTTTTCCAGCATCTTTGCAATAATTCCTCGGATAGAATATTTTTTAAGGATGTTTGCAGTATATTCCCACATGCCTGGTTTCGGGCGAATATGCAAGGAATTACATCACCTCCAGGTGTTACTGCAATCTTTCCCTCTAAACAGGTATTATAGTGCAAAGCATGGGAAAATGTTTCGTGGCTAGAATAAAAAGGCGGCTTAATAGGTTGCTTGCGGTAATGCCGCGGAAGAAGACTGTTGTTATCACCCCGGCCTGTAGGCCTCACGACATCAGGTATTCTGGTCTTGACACCTAGATCTTTACATAAGTGACGAAGATTATCTACTTCATGTTCATTTACTCTGGTAATGATTGAGGCAACTCTTGTAGGAACCTTTGCTTCCACAAGTTTCCGAATCGCAGCAAGTGTCTTATCGAAGCTTCCCTTGTTTCTTGTCACCCGGTCATGAACGGCGGGATTGGCAGCATAAATTGTCGTGGCAACGTGAACTCCTTGCTCTTTAAAATAATTGATACAGTCATCATCAATCAAAGTTGCGTTTGTGAAAATCTCAATAGAATTGTAGTTGTGTTTTTTTGCCTCGTCGACCAATTCCCGCCAATACGGAACCAATAGTGGCTCTCCTCCGATCAACTGTATAGCCCTTGCTCCAGCAGCGCTGGCTTCATCAATCACCGACAGCCACCGTTCTTTTGTTACTCGGTCGGCAGTAGAATGACCGTCACTAGAAGAGTAACAGTGTATACAAGAATTGTTACAGGACGAAGTGATTTCAAGCCATAGAAAATTCAATTTCGCAGGCGGACATGACAAGTTCTCAAAAGAAACCACCCCAGGATCATTAAAAAATATTCCTCCGATGCCCATTGCTGTAAGGCGGTCAAAGAACTCGCGGCAATCTACGTTATCAGAAGAATTTGAAGTCAATAAATCGATTATTGGCCTATCCTGGTATTCTCTAAGCAATTCAACCGCTCGACGATTGATGGAATAAACTCTACCTTCTTGCAGATTATATATTGCTCCGCGCATAGCCCCTTCCACAAGATAAGAATGTTTTTTTAGCCGGTAATACAATAAAACCCTCCCCATTGGTTATAAGCCCTAACGGAAAGTTGAGCCGGAGCGTAAGCGATCGGCTCCAATATCGGGTTGGGCAATATTTCATGCTTTCCATATACGCTGCCACGTTCCGTCTCCATCGCCTTTCACTGAGTTATTTACTTATTTAACGTCCCCTTCACCCCTTGGCCGTTGAAACATTTTTTCCCGCTCGCGGATTTCCGGTGCACCGATAAAATCAAAGTATTCGCCAAAAGTGAGCATTTGATCCCGCACACTTTCACTTGTTCCGGTGTTCTTGAGGCATTTGGCCCACTTTTGCAGCGCCTTCACAGCAACATAGAGGGAAGCGCAAGGATATGCAACCACACGGAAACCAATTTCCTCCAATTCACTGGCGGTTAAAAAAGGTGATTCGCCTCCTTCTATCATGTTTGCCATGACAGGGACGCCAACTTCTTTCATGGCCTTATTGACTATTATCATATCTTCTTTCGTTTTGAGCGCTTCGATGAAGACCATGTCTGCGCCTTCAGAGGCGTACATACGGGCACGATTTACTGCATCACGAACGCCATACACGGCGGCTGAGTCTGTTCGCGCCATTATTACAAAATCAGGATCTTTGCGCGCCCACAATGCCGCTCGCAGCTTGGGAAGATATTCCTCGGTTGATACCACGCTTTTTCCTGCCATGTGACCGCATCGCTTAGGATAAGTCTGGTCTTCAATAAAAAGACCGGCGGCGCCTGCCTGCTCGCAATCCCGCACAGCTCTGATGGTATTATTCACATCTCCAAAGCCGGTGTCGATGTCGACAAAAACAGGAATATCCACCGCGTTGCAGATGTTCCGATAATTGTCTATCATTTCAGTCGCTGTGGCCAATCCAATGTCGGGGAAGCCTAAAACACTACCCGCTGTGCCGTAACCGGCCGCACTAATAGCTTTAAATCCCGCCTGTTCTAAAACCTTGGCCGATAGTGCATCGTGGCAGCAAGGTAACTGCAAAATTTCAGGTGCGTAAATTAACTGACGAAATAGAGTAGTTTTGTTCATTGTCTACCTTCCTTTTTCTTCCAATTCTCTCACAGCCCCGCTTGAATGTCGAGGAGAAATACAGGGCAATATCATTTATTCGTTTCTGGTAACGTTTCGTTTACGGGTGAAGCCATCATGCATCATCACGGCCAGTGGCGGACCTGCCATTTTGTCCATAACAACCTGAATGTAAGCACCAGCATCGTACATTTCGGCCTTTTTCATTGCCTCTTCAAGCTCGGCATTGGTAGTTACCTTTGCAGTAAACCAGTTTGTGCAGCCCAACGACACGCATCATCGGCGGCTGTAAGCCGTCCGGTGGATGCGATGGTTAGCCTCAATCACTCTTCTGGATCAAACTTTCAATTTCTCTGATTTGGTCACGTGACCACTTTATGAATTCTCTGCTTCTTTCGTCTGGCCGTAACTCCAAAAGTAATTTTGCGAAAGTCCCGACTGCGACTGATAGTGATTGGTGCTCCCTAACTTTCACTTGGTCCCAAGGACTAAGACCGTGATCTGGAATCAGATGTTTGACGTGTTCTTTTAGTTCAGCCCTCTTTACTGAATCCATCGAACCTGTAGGAACTTTGGACAATATGCTTTCAACTCGGTCAAATTTTTCTTCGTTGAAACGTCCACAGGTTGCAAGATATCGCGCTGCTTCAAGATAAACTCGTATTTGTTGTTCGAGAGACTGGCGCGCTGAATCACTTTGTTCAGCCGAATCTGCTTTCGGAGAACCCACCGGCCTCCCTTCGGCAGCGTTCTTTGTCGCTTTTATAGCTGGCGTGAAAAGTTTCGTAAACCAGTTCATATCAGTTCCCTCCTCCTTGCGGCTAACGCGGAGTTGAGCCGGAGCATAAGCGATCGGCTCCAACGGCTTGATACTATTCAAGGCCTCCTCCAGACATGGTAGAATCGGTTTGAGAGGAACCAAAATACCCAATTAAGGAGGAAGCCTTATGAACTTTTACAAAGGTCAACACAAATTTTACTGCGGTATCGATCTTCATGCAAGAAA